>JAPSIC010000074.1 GCA_031179165.1 Brevibacterium sp. | reverse complement strand
TGACACATACTGTGAACGATGTCGCGAGACATGGCATCAATTTGATGAACGATGTCGTGACACATACCAACCCGGAAATGAAAAATGTGCCGCGACATCGAGTGAACGATGTCGCGACACATCACAATGGTCGGGATAGCGGGATTTGAACCCACGACCTCCTCGTCCCGAACGAGGCGCGCTACCAACCTGCGCCATATCCCGTGACCGGGAACTACTATATCCAGGGCGGGCCCGAAAATGAAAATCGAGTCGGCCCCATGCTCCCGGATGAAAGGAATGTCTCATTGGCGCTGACCGCCGAGACCATCACGACGACGGCGCTCGACATCCTCTCCCGGTACGGCCTGGGCGACCTCTCGATGCGCAGGCTGGCCCGTGAACTGGAGGTTCAGCCGTCGGCACTGTACTGGCACGTGAAGAACAAACAGGAGCTCCTCGTGCTCATCGCGAAGCGGATGAGCGCCGAGGTGAGCGCGCGCTGCCCCGAGTCGGCTGACCCCTTGGCCGCGGTCATCGCGTTGCGGGATGTGCTGCTGCGGTTCCGGGATGGGGCGGAGATCATGCTGCTCGGGTTCTCGCTCTCGCCGGCGGAGGTGATTCCGGTCGCACTGTCGCCTGAGCGACTGGGCGCGACCACCTCGGCAGGGGTGATGGCCCACGCCCTGGGCTCGGTCGCGATCGAACAGAATCGCACGATGTTCGACATCGACGACGCCGAGGCGGGGGAGAGGTTCGCCTCCGTCTCCGGGCACCTCCTGCGCGAGGCCCGCAGGGACTGAAATTCCGGCCTGCAAGGATATGCGCGGTCCATTTCGGGCGGGGCTGGCCGATATGGCATACTGATCGAGCACGTTCGCTCGCTGATCAGCCGAACCTGCAGGTGGGGCCTATAGCTCAGTTGGCTAGAGCATCTCGTTTACACCGAGAGGGTCGGGGGTTCGAGTCCCTCTGGGCCCACCGTACGCCCTGTTGGCCGATGCACACGCGCAGTCGCCTGATCCGCGGCGGTTGCGGCACCGCTTCCACGGCGAACCGACCCATGGCAGGATCTGAGTTGAAGGTTACTGCAGGCGGACCGGAGGAACGCATGATCGGCGACGAGAGAATCAGGGAGTATCTGGACCGCACCGCTTCCCATGCGCCCGCCCCCGGTGGCGGAGCCGCAGCGGCCCTGCAACTGGCCCAGGCGGCGGCGCTGACCGCCATGTCCGCCAGATTCACCACGGGTGCCGAGTTCGCCCAGCACGCCCCGCTCGTCGAGCGTGTGCTCGCAGCCGTCCAACCGCTGATCGCCGAATCGCTTGACGTGGGCGACGCCGACGCTGCTGCCTTCGCGAAGGTCGCCGACGCCTATGCCCTGCCGCACGATTCGGCAGCGGAAAAGGATGAGCGGACCGCGGCGATCCAGGCGGCGCTGGTCGATGCGACCGAGCCCCCGCAGCAGCTGATCGAACTGGCCCGGAGCATCTCGGCACTCGGCGAAGAACTGCTCGGCTGCGCCAATCCGAACATCCTCAGCGATATCGCTGCGGCCGCGGCGGCGGCACGAGCTGCCGCCACCATCGCGCAGGCCACGCTGGAGATCAACCTGGTCAGCGTCAAGGACAGCTCCGCCCGCCAGACGATCGAGGAACGCATCCGCGCCGCGGACGCCGTCATCGACTTCTGCGCTGGTCTCATCGTCCGGATCCGGCAGGAGATCACCCGGTAGCGGTGACTGGCCTGCGACCTGCTCCTCGGCGGAGACCTCGCCCACCGGAGAACAAGGCCTGCCCCGACACAGAAGCGAGCCCCCGACACAGAAGCCTGTGTCGGGGGCAGGCATCCTGCCGAACTAGCGGATCGGAGTCGGCGGCTGCTGTCCGTTGAGGACGGCGAGCGCATTGTCGGCGGCGAGGACCGCCATCGCGGTGCGCGTCTCCACGGTGGCTGAACCGAGGTGGGGCACCAGCACCACATTGTCGAGGACCAACAGCTCCGGATGCACCTGCGGCTCGTTCTCGAACACATCGAGGCCGGCACCGGCGATCACACCCTCACGCAGAGCGGTGGCCAGAGCCGCCTCGTCGACGATCGGACCGCGCGCGGTGTTGACCAGGTAGGCAGTGTCCTTCATCGCCGCCAGCTCTTCGGCACCGATGAGGTGATGGGTGGCGGGTCCGTAGGGACAGTGCACCGACACCACATCGGAGACGGACAGCAGCTCGTCGAGCTCGACGCGGCGGGCTCCCAGTTCGGCAGCGATATCCGGATCGATCTCGCTGCGCGACTGATAGACGACCTCCATCCCGAAGGCCTTCGCGCGACGCGCCGTCGCCTGACCGATCCCACCCATGCCGATGATGCCGAGGGTCTTGCCCTGCAGCGAGCTGCCGAGCAGGAAGAACATCCCCCACTTCCAGCTCTCGCCGGAGCGGATGATCCGTTCCCCCTCTCCCAATCGGCGGGTGGCCATGAGGATGAGGCTGAGGGCGATGTCGGCCGTGGCATCCGTGAGCACACCGGGGGTGTTGGTGGCCGTGACACCGCGTTCGGTGCACGCCGGCACGTCGATGTTGTCGTAGCCGACGGCAACGTTGGCGACGACTTTCAGCTGCGGTCCGGCGGCATCGAGGAGCTCCCCATCGATGCGTTCGGTGAGCAGACTCACGATCGCGTCGGCTCCCGCCACGCGGCGCAGGAGCTCCTCGCGGCCGATCGACTCCGTGCCGTCCCAGGCGTCGACCTCATGCTCGGCGCGCAGCGATTCGAGCGCGGCTTCGGGGATCCGCCCCGTGACGACGACCCGGCTCATGCCGACTCCACCCATTCGCGCAGACGGCCGAGGCCCTCACTGATGTCGTCGGCGCCGATGCCCGAGTAGGCGAGCCGGATGTACTGCCGGTCCTCGCCGGGCTGGCGGCGGCCGAAGTGCTCGCGAGTGCAGAAGGAGACGCCCGTCGCGTAGAGGGCCGCCGAGGAGAACTCGCCCACCTCGGTGTAGCCCATCCGTTCCATCGCCTCGGTGACATCGGGGAACAGGTAGAACGTCGACTGCGGCACCGCGACGTTCATGCCCGGGATCGAGTTGACCGCCTCACAGGCGGCATCCCGACGCTCACGCAGGACGTCGAGCATCTGCGCCACGGGTTCCTGGGTGCCGCGCAGAGCTTCGACTCCGGCCCACTGCACATAATGCGTCGTGCACGACTCGTCGTTGGTGTTGAGTGTGCTGAGCACCTCGGCGATCTCGCGCGGAGCGACGGCGCAGCCGAGCCGTGAGCCGGTCATCGCGAACTTCTTGCTGAATGTGTAGAGGATGACGGTGCGCTCGGCCATGCCCGGCAGGGATGCGATCGACTTCGAGACGCCCTCGTAGCGCGTCTCGAAGTAGGCCTCGTCGGAGAGCACCCAGAGATCGTGCTCCTCGGCCAGCTGCGCGATGGCTTCACGTTCGGCGTCTGTCGACTCGGCCGAGATCGGGTTCTGCAGGTCGTTGTAGATGATCGCGACCGTGTTCGGCGTGATGGCCGCGCGCACCTGGTCGAGGTCGATCGCGAAGCCCTCGTCGGTGGGAAGGTACCGGTAGGGGACAGCGGTTCCGCCGAGGTATTCGATCTGGGATTCGTAGATCGGGAAGCCGGGATTCGGGTAGAGCACCTCCTGGCCGGGGTTCATCACCGCCTGGAGGAACTTCGTGATGACGGGCTTGCCGCCGGTCATGACGACGACGTTGTCCGGCGACAGCTCGATGCCGCGGCGCGAACCGATGTCCTCGGCCAGAGCCTCGCGGAGCTGAGGGATCCCCGGCCCGGGGCAGTAGCCGGTGTAGCCGTCTGCGATCGCCTTGTTCATCGCCTCGACGATGTTGGGAGCCGTCGGGATGTTGATGTCGCCGAGGTGGAAGGGGTACACGCGGTTCCCCTTCGCCTTCCAAGCGGCTGCGGCCTGGGCAACGCTGAAAGCGGTTTCCGTGCCGAGGCGTTCGAGCCGTTGCGCGAGTTGTTGCATGATGTTCCACTCCTCGTCGAGTTCTAGCTGTGCAGTGCAAGTCTAGTATACGTCTGATATATCACTGATTGCGAGAGCACTCCCACTCTATCGGCATCTCCGGCTCGCGTCTGCGTCCACGGCGAGCCCGAATGCCAGCCCGTGGCCGGGCAACGCTCGCGGCGCCAGAAGCCTGTAGCGTGGAGAGCACGGCGCCACGTTGGCGCCCGAAACGGATGTGCATCATGGCACCATCGCAACTCCCCATCCTCGGCGTCATCGGCCACTCGCGCAAGACCGACGAGAACCGCGTCCCGATCCACCCCGAGCACCTGGAGCGGATCGATCCCGACCTCCGCGAGCGGATGGTGATCGAGTCCGGCTACGGCGCGCGCTTCGGCTGCTCCGACCACGAACTGAGCACCTTGGTCTCCCGGGTCGCCTCCCGCACCGAGGTCATCGCCGCCGCGGACACCGTGCTGCTGGCGAAACCGCAGGCCCGTGACCTCGAGGACCTGCGAGACGGACAGACGCTGTGGGGCTGGCCCCACTGTGTCCAGGACTCCGCACTGACCCAGCTGGCCATCGACAGGCGCCTGACCCTCATCGCCTTCGAGGCGATGAACCACTGGGCCGGCGACGGCGGGTTCTCCCTGCACGTCTTCCACAAGAACAACGAGCTCGCCGGCTACAGCTCGGTGATCCACTCGCTGGCGCTGACGGGAGTCACCGGTGACTACGGTCGGCGGCTCAGCGCCGTCGTCATCGGGTTCGGCGCCACCGCTCGCGGAGCCGTCACGGCGCTCAAGGCCCACGGCATCACCGACATCAGGGTGCTGACCAACCGCAGGGTCGCCTCGGTGGCGGCTCCCATCCATTCGGTCGAGATGATCCAATTCGACCATGACGGCGGTCCCTACCTCAGCGAGGTCATCACCGATGACCGGGGCCGAGTGCCACTGGCGCCGTTCCTCGCCGAGAGCGACATCGTGGTCAACTGCACCCTCCAGGACCCGAACTCGCCGCTGCTCTACCTGCGCACCGCCGATCTCGCCGCGTTCCGCTCCGGCAGCCTCATCGTCGATGTCTCCTGCGATGCTCAGATGGCCTTCGACTGGGCGGAACCGACGAGCTTCGCCGATCCGATGATGACCGTGGGGTCGAACGTCGAGTACTACGCGGTCGACCACAGCCCGTCCTACCTCTGGAACTCGGCCAGCTGGGAGATCAGCGCCGCCCTGCTGCCGTTCCTCGACATCGTCATGGGCGGTCCCGACGCCTGGGCGCGCAGTGAGACCATCACCCGGGCGATCGAGCTGCGCGACGGCGTGATCGTCAACCCGGACGTCCTCGCCTTCCAGAACCGGGCAGCGGCCCACCCCCACCTGGTCGCCTGACCGAGCCTCGGCGCGAGGCGGAGGGCCGGCGCCGACGATGTCGTGCCGGTCCCGGGCGACGTCCCGGGAGTACGGGACCAGGGCATCTGGGCGTCGGGTCAGTGCACGTCCTACTGTGAGCCCACGGGTCGCCGAGGTGGGGGCCCCTTCACAGAGGAGCCGACGATGACCACTCCATCCACGCACGACGTCAATTCGCGCACGCTCCGGCCCGGTGCGCTCGGATCCGCACCGCGCTGGACAGCCGTCGGCCTGGTCTCCGTCGGTGCGCTGATGCTCGTCAACGGGGCCGCCTTCGTCGTGCCCCTGGTGCTGCGCGCGCCACAGGCCTTCTCCGAGAACGGGGCTCGGTGGGAGTACCAGGCCTTCCACATCGCCTACCTGGCCGCACTCGTGCTCCTCGCCGGGATCGTCCCTGGCCTGGCGAGTCTGCGGGGCAGGACAGGGCGAACACTGCCGCGCTGGCTGGTCGTCGCGCTGTGCGTCCTGATCCCGCTCCAGGCGAGCACCGTGTTCGCCAATGCGTTCATCGTCCCCTTCCTCGCCGATGTCGCCCCTGCCGCCCTCGACGTGGAGGAGGGCGGGATCTTCGCGATCGCCATGGGCACAGCCTGGTCGCTGTGGTCACTCGCCCTCATCCTGCTCGCCGTCGTCGCGGCCGCCCGCCGCATCGCACCGGTGACGGTCGCGGCGCTGATCGCCCTCGGTGCCCTGTCCATCCCGGTCTTCGGCCCCGTCGGAACGATCCTCGTCGGCGCAGGCCTGACGGTGTGGGCGATCCGGCTCCTGCGCGGCCACGAGGATCTTCCGCCCGATGACACGGCGGCCTAGACTCAGAAGCATGGCCGACGCGGTGACGGTCGACGCCGGCGAGGATGCGGCGACTCGACCGATTCGGATGATCGTCCTCCTCCGCCTGCTCGCCACGGCGTGTCTCGTGGTCACGGTGATCGGCGGCGCCGTTCTCCTGGGGATCATGGTCGCTCTGCCCACAGACCGCGTCGAGAAGCTCAACAGCAGCGTTGCCATGGCCCTGATGGCGGTCGGCATGACCGGACTGGCGGCGGCCGCGTTCGCCCTGATCCGGAAGGATCCGCGTTCGGTCATCGCCTGGCTGATGCTGACCACCGCGCTGGCGTGGATGATCAGCAGGATGGATCTGGCGGCCGCTCTGTGGCTCCTCGACACGCGCAGCGGCCTCGCTCCGTTCCTCGGGTGGACGACGAATTGGCTGTGGGTTCCGGCCCATGTCCTGTCCCTGCTGATGCTGCTCCGATTCCCGACGGGGCGGCTGCCCTCCCCACGATGGAGGCCTGTGGAGCTGGTCGTTCTCGTGTGGGCGGCGGTGACCGTCCTCGTCACCGCCCTCGTCCCGGGTCCCCTGGGGGCGGAGGTGCTCAGTCCTCTGACCAACCCCATCGGATGGGACGGGCTCGGGGGAGTGGGGGACGGGGTGCTCACCGCCCTGTTCCTCCTGCTGCAGGTGCTGATCATCGTGGCGGCGGCCGCACCCATCGTGCGCTGGAGACGAGCCGGGAGCCGGGAACGCGGGGCGCTGAGGTGGATCGCCCTGGCCACGGCAGGCGTCGCGCTCAGTGCCCCCTTGGCCCTGCTGACCGAGACCGGCGAAGTCCTCGCGGGGGTTGCGTTCCTGCTCTTCCCGGCGGCGATCGCCGTCGCTGTGCTGCGCGACCGATTGTGGGACCTCGATCTGGCCGGACGGTATGACCGGCTGCGGGCAGCGCGGGAGGAGGAGCGGCAGCGTCTGCGCCACGAGCTCCACGATTCCCTCGGTCCCGTCCTCGGCTCGATCTCCATGCGCGCCGAGGCTGCCCGGAACCTGCTGGACCGCGGGGAGATCGCTCGGGCGAACGAGCTGCTCACGTCGATCGGCGCCGCGACCGAAGGGGCGCTCGACGGTGTGCGGAGACTCATCGAGGATCTGGGCCCCGCGGCCCTGCGTGATCACGACCTCGTCCCCGCGCTCGAGCAGGAGCTGCTCGAATATGCTGGCAGCTTCCCCGTCGCCCTGCGGGTCACGCCGAATCCGCTGCCGCCGCTCGACGAGACGGTGGCCGCCACGGCCTTCCTCGTCGTCGTCGAGGCCGTGCGCAACGCGGCCCGCCACTCGGGTGGCAGCGGCGCCACGGTCGACCTGGCGCTGGCGGGTTCCCGGCTGGAGATCGAGGTCCGCGACGACGGCCGCGGACTCTGCGGGGCCGCAACAGGAGTCGGGCGCACGGCCATGGCGATGAGGGTGGCTCGCTCCGGTGGGCGGATCTCGATTGAGGACGGTCCGGCAGGCGGCACTGTTGTGGGTCTCTGTCTGGAAGGGGCGCTGCGATGATCCGGGTCGCCCTCGCCGACGATCACCCCGTCTTCCGGGAGGGTCTGCAGCTGCTGCTCGAGAGCGTCACCGACATCGAGGTGGTGGGGATCGCCGCCGATGGTGCCGCACTGCTCGACATCGTCGACCGGGTCGCCGTCGACGTCGTGGTGCTCGACCTGGACATGCCGGTGCTCGACGGAGTGGCGACTGCCCGCCGACTCTCGGTGTCGCACCCGGACATCGCAGTGCTGGCACTGACGATGCACGATCAGCCGTCGATGGTGTCACGTGCCCTGGCCGCCGGCGTCAGGGGCTACGTGCTCAAAGGGGCGGGGCATGGGGCCATCGCGCGGGCTGTTCGAGCCGTCATGGATGGTGACACGGTGCTCAGCGGTGCGGTCGGTGAAGCGGTGCGCAGCGGCAGCCTCTCGGCAGGGGGCCGGCTCCTGCCGGGGCTGTCCCCGCGCGAGGCGGAGGTGCTCGACCTGGTCTCGCGCGGTCTGGACAACGATGCGATCGCTCGCTCGCTGTTCCTGTCGGTCAAGACGGTGCGCAACAACGTCAGCACCCTGCTGCAGAAGACCGGAGCGGCCTCCCGCGCCGAACTCGTGGCGCTGGCCCGGGATGCGGAATCCCGGCGCGCCTGAGAACCGGGACGCGGCCCACCCCCCCACCTGGTCGAGTGACCGGGCTTCCCTCAGAACTCCGGCGACGCCTCGTCGCTGACCGACAGCGACAGCACCGCGGTCTCGATCATCTCGTGGCCCTCGAGCGCGCGTTCGATGCGCCGCAGCTGCCGGGCGACCTCCTCCTCGGGATCATCACCTTCCAGGTCCACCTCGGCGACCAGGAACAGCCGACCGGGTCCGATGTACTCAAGATGCAGATAGGTCACCCGGGCGATCTCCGGGTGCTCCAGCAGTGCCCGGCCGACCCGGGACCGGATCTCGGGCTGGGAACCGGCGCCGACGAGGAAATGCCGATTGCGATCGATGAGCACCAGAGCCACGACGCCGAGGAGGACACCGACGACGATCGACCCCAGGGCGTCGAACACGGCGTTGCCCGTGACCTCGTGCAGCCAGATGCCGGTCGCCGCGATGACCAGCCCGGCCAAGGCGGCCGAGTCCTCGGCGACGACGGCGCGCAGCGTCGTGTCCGAGGTGTGCAGGACCAGGCGGAAGACCGAGGTGTCCGCCTTCCGCGCCTGTCGCCGGGCCTGGACGACCGCCTGGGTGAAGGAGGCTCCCTCCAGCACGAACGCGACGCCGAGGGTGAGGTACGCGATGTGCGCCGACTCGACGGGAGACGGATCGGTCAGCTCGTGGATCCCGTGGGTGACGGAGAACACCGCGCCGGCGGTGAAGATGCCGACGGCGGCGAACATCGACCACACGTAGGCCTCCCGGCCGTGGCCGAGCGGATGCCGTGCGTCCTTGGCGCGCGCCGAACGGCGGTCGGCGATGAGGAGGAAGATCTCGTTGCCGGCGTCGGCCCAGGAGTGAGCGGCCTCCGCCATCATTGACGCCGAACCGGTGATCAGGGCGACCACCGTCTTGGCGATGGCCACGAGCAGGTTGGCGACGAACGCGATGATGACGGTCATGAGCGAACCTCCATGGGCTCAGTGTAAGTCCGGGCGCCGCGCGGTCGGCAAGGGCCCGGGCGGTTCCTTCGCCGCAGGCGAACGGCTGCGACAGGGCACGCGGACCCCACTGCTGATTCACCACCCCTGCTGTCGTCCGATGTGCGCGTTCGTTAGAGTCGTCCACACGACGCGACCGGCGGCGGTCGGACGATGTGCCCGGCCGTCGCCGGGCACTGCAGGATTGGAGGAGAACAGTGGCACAAGGACACTCCGCTTCGGACGAATCGCAGGGGCCGTTGGATGAGGTCCCCGAGGAGGGGCTGCGCAAGGTCAGACGCTGGTGCGTGATCATCGCCGTCGGAGGATTCCTCTTCGGCTTCGACACGGGCGTGATCTCCGGAGCCCTGCTGTTCATCAAGACCGACTTCTCGCTCAGCCCCTTCGAACAGGGCTCGGTCGTGAGCATCCTGCTGCTCGGAGCGCTGGCGGGTGCGCTGGGAGTCGGACGCATCTCCGAGCCGCTCGGACGGCGGAAGGCCCTCGGACTGCAGGGGGTCGTGTTCCTCGTCGGCACCGCGATCGCCGTCTTCGCCACCGGCTACTGGATGCTGGTGATCGCCCGGTTCATCCTCGGTCTGGCCGTCGGAGCGGCGTCGGCCACCGTGCCGGTCTATCTCTCCGAGGTGGCGCCCACGGCGATCCGCGGACGCATGCTCACGCTCAACCAGCTGCTCATCACGGTCGGCATCCTCGTCGCCTATTTCACCAACCTCGCCTTCTCCGCGATCGAAGGCTGGCGCGAGATGATCGGCGTGGGCGCCATTCCCGCCTTCGTCCTCCTCGCCGGGGCCCTGTGGTTCCTTCCCGAATCCCCGGAGTGGCAGCTGACCCACGGGCGTGAGGACGAGGCCCGGAAGTTCTTCGCCTCGATCTCCGATGAGGAGACCGCGGATCGGGTCATCGCCGAGCGTCGCCACGGTGCGCAGGGCGAGCAGGACTCGTCCTCGGCCCAGGCCTCGTCCTCGGGCCAGGATTCGTCCTCGGGCGACGAGGGTCCCGATTGGCGCGTCCTGCTGGCCGCGCGGGTCCGGCCCGCCCTCATCGTCGGCCTGACGCTGGCCGCGATCCAGCAGTTCGGCGGCATCAACACGATCATCTACTACGCCCCGTCGATCATCCAGTCGACCGGGCTCTCGGCCTCGAACGCGATCTTCTACTCCATCGCCATCGGCGTGATCAACCTCGTGATGACCATCGTCGCCAACCGGCTCATCGACCGCAGCGGCCGCCGCAAGCTCCTCATCGTCTCCCTGTCGGGCATGACGGTGATGCTCGCACTGCTCGGCCTGTCGTTCGTCGTGGGCTGGAGCCCGGTGATCTCGCTCGTGTTCATGGTCATCTACATCGCGGCGTTCGCCGTCGGCCTCGGACCCATCTTCTGGACCCTCGTGGGCGAGATCTTCCCCTCGGATGCACGTTCCTACGGTTCGGGCGTCTCGACCGCGGTCAACTGGGGCTCGAACTTCTTCGTCAGCTTGGTCTTCCTCAGCATCGCCAACGCCATCGGACAGGGGCAGACCTTCTGGATCTTCGCCGTCGTCTGTGCCTTCGGCCTGTGGTTCATCGGCCGCTACGTCCCCGAGACCAAGGACCGCGACTTCGAGGAAGTGGATGCGGCGCTGCTCAAGCGCTTCCACCGTGACCCCGAGACCGGCGAGAAGGCGAAGTCGGGGCAGAGGTAGGGCCGCACCCGGTGTCCCGGAACCGCGAAAGACTCGCGCTTCGCGCCCGCCGCTTCCGGCAGCAGGTGGCTGCCGGAGGCGGGCGGGCTCTCGCGCGGGTGCGGGGGAGCTTCTGGCCTCTCTTCCAAGGCGCCCTCGCCGCCACCATCGCGTGGTGGATCGCCCTGAAGCTGGCCGGTCACCCGCAGCCGTTCTTCGCTCCCATCGCGGCCGTCATCGCGCTCAACGCCAACCCCGGCAAACGGGGAACGAACGCGATGAGCCTCCTCTTCGGAGTGCTCCTCGGCATCGTCGTGGGGGAGGCCGCCCTGCTGCTGCTCGGCACCGGGTTCGCCGCCATGGGGATCGCCACCCTGGTGGGGATGGCGATCGCTCTGGCCTGCGGCGGAAGCAGGCTCGTCATCGCCCAAGGAGCGGTGGGTGCGATCCTCACCGTCGCCGGAGGCAAGCCCGACTTCGGTCCGGAGCGGATCATGGATGCGCTCATCGGCGCCGGAGTCGCGCTGGTGTTCAGCCAGCTCCTGTTCCCGGCCAAGCCCATCGACCTGCTCAGGCGCGCCGAGACCGATGTGCTCGACGCGATGGCCGCAGCCGTCGAACGCACCGCCCATGCCCTTGACCACGACGATGATCGGGCCGCCGAGGAGGCGATCGGGGGGCTGCGGTCCCTCAGGGACAAACTCACGGATCTCGCCGATACTCGAAAGGACAGTAGTCGCACCGCCCGTCACGCCCCGGTCTGGTGGTGGCGATCGGCGCCGATCGTGCAGGAGAGCGAGAACGCGGGGCAGCTCGACCTGCTCAACAACAGCATCCTCGTGCTCGTCCGGTCGGTGCGCGCCCTGCCCGCCGATCACCGAGGCGACTTCGCCCCGGTGATCACCCGGATCGGCGAGGTGATCCGACAGCTGGCCTCCGATCCGGGCGATCGGGGGACCCGGCAGAAGGCCGCCGAGGGCGCCCTCGCCGCGTTCCAGGAGCTTGACCCGGGGGAGGACGAGTCCCCGACCTGGAGGCAGATCCATGCCGCGGTGCGTCTGGCCGCGATCGACCTCATGGTCTTCGCCGGCGTCGAATCCGAGCAGGCGGCCGCCCTGATCGAGAAGCACGACGCCGAGGTGGACGTTCCCGACCCGCCCCGCGTGCCGCTGTTCCCGTTCCGGTTCCGGCACCCGAGATCCTGGCTCCCGAGGTTCTGGCGGCGCAAGGAGAAGAGCTAAGACCGGCCCGGGCCCGTGGTCCTCAGCGGCTGCGCAGGCGTCTCTTGAGGATCTTCCCCGCCGAGTTCTTCGGCAGCTCCGCGACGAATTCGACGCGCTTGGGCACCTTGAACGCGGCCAGCCGCGACCGGACGTGCTCGATGATCTCCGCCTCGGTGAGATGCCCGTCTCTCGCATGTCCGTCCCCGGGGTCACCGCTCGGGGCGTCTCCGGCAGCAGCGGTCGGCGCGCCCCCGGTCTCGCCCGACGGTTCGGGCCTGCGGACGACGAAGGCGGTGATCGCCTCGATCCATTTCTCGTCGGCGACACCGACGACGGCCACCTCGGCGACCTGGGGAAGCTCGAAGATCGCATCCTCGACCTGCCGACTGGCCACCAGGACGCCGCCGGTGTTGATGACGTCCTTGACCCGGTCGACGACCTCGACGAACCCCTGCTCATCCATGCGCACCAGGTCACCGGAGTGGAACCAGCCGGCGTCGAACGCCTCGGCGGTGGCCTCCGGCCGGTTCCAGTACCCGGCGCACAGCTGTGGGGACCGGTAGAGGATCTCGCCGAGCTCTCCAGGGGCAACGTCCTTCCCGGCATCGTCGACGACGCGGGTCTCGACGAACAGGACGGCCCGGCCGGCCGAGCCGGGATGCTCATCGTGCTCCTCGGGGCGCAGCACCGTGCACAGGGGGCCCATCTCCGACTGGCCGAAGCAGTTGTAGAACCCGAGCTCGGGCAGATGCTCTCGCAGCTTCGCCAGCACCGGACCGGGCATGATCGACGCCCCGTAGTAGGCCTTGCGCAGACTCCCGAGATTCCGGGTCGAGAACTCGGGACTGTTCGCCAGAGCCACCCAGACCGTGGGTGCGGCGAAGAACGAGTTGATCGACCGGTCCTCGAACAGGGCCAGGAGCTGTTCGGGGACCGGGGCCGGGACGATGATGTTGTGGGCGCCGACCGCCAGCAGCGGCAGCATGAACACATGCATCTGCGCCGAGTGGTAGAGGGGCAGGGAGTGGACGGCCCGGTCCGTGGGCGCGAAGTCGAGGGCCTGCAGACACGAGAGGTACTGGTGGACGAGTGCGCGGTGGGTCATCACCGCACCCTTCGGCGCCGAGGTGGTCCCCGAGGTGTAGAGCAGCTGCGCGACATCCGTGTCGGCGACCGCGAACTCCCCGAACCTGGCAGGAGTGCTCGGTTCGGAGGCGGCGTCGAGGACCGAGGAGAACTCGTGCACCACGGCCCGTGCACCCGTCTCGGTGGCGGTCACCGCGTCGACGAGGTCACTGTCGGCGAACACGATGCCAGCGCCGGAATCCCCGAGGATATGGTCGAGCTCGTCGGCTCTGAGCTGGAAGTTCACAGGGACGTGGATGATCCCGGCCCGGGCACACCCCAGGTAGAGCAGCACGTAGAGGTCGGAGTTGCGGCCGTAGGCCGCGACCCGCTCGCCCTGTCGGGCACCGAGGCGGACGAGTTCCCGGGCGACCGCCGTGACGGCGGCATCGAGGGCCCGGTAGGTCCAGACCCGGTCGCCGAACTCAATGGCCACCGCATCACCGTGGCGTCCGGCACTGCGCCGCACGATGTCGGCGACGGTCGAGGAGTTGGACAGGGCGGGGACGGTCGTCGTCGACTCGGCGGCACTCATGTCCCCAATCTAATTCTGAACAGTAGAAAAGTGAACAGCCGCGGGGTGCTCGATGCGGATGTAATAGTGTGGGGCTATGACTTTCCCGAAGGTGGCCGACTGTGTGGACGTGTTCGAGACACTGTGGCCACCGGCCCTGGCGGAGAGCTGGGACTCGGTCGGCCTGGCCGTCGGGGATCCCGAGGCCGAGGTCCGGTCGATCCTGCTGGCGCTCGACCCGATGGACTCGGTCATCGCCGAGGCGGTGGTCCTTGATGCCGACCTCATCTTCAATCATCATCCTCTGCTGCTGCGACCGGTGGACTCCGTCAACGCCTCCACCCTCAAGGGCGGGGCGATCCACACCCTGATCAGCAACGGCATCGCCCTGTTCAACGCGCACACGAATGCCGACTCCGCCCGGGGCGGGGTCTCCGACGTGCTCATCTCCCTGCTCGGGATCGAGGACGCCGAACCGCTGGTGCCCCATGACCTTCCGGCGGCGACCGAGGTCGGGACGGGCACCGGGATCGGTCGGGTCGGCGACCTCAAGTCACCGACCGCGGTGCGCGAGATCGCCCGCACCCTGGCCGCTCGGCTGCCGCGCACCACCACGGGGGTGCGCATCGCCGGCGATCCGGGCGCCGAGGTGACCCGGATCGCCGTCTGCGGCGGGGCCGGGGACTCACTCTTCGAGGCCGTCCGCGACAGCGGTGCCGAGGTCTACATCACCGCGGACCTGCGCCATCATCCCGCCACGGAGGCCCGTGACACCGCGAACCGGCACAACGGCACCCCGCACCTCATCGACGTCTCCCATTGGGCCTCGGAGTCGGTGTGGCTCGATGCGGCCGCCGCCGCGCTCGAGGCGGAGTTCACCGCCCGTGGCTTCACCGTGGGCCTGCAGCGCTCGGCCGTGAACACCGATCCCTGGGTCGAACGCTACTGACCGCCCTTCCCGACGACGACAAGGACCGCCCCATGCTGATCACAGCCGATCAACGCCAGAGCCTCGAGACCCTCATCGAGCTCGCCGCCCGCGGACGTGCTCTCCGGCACGAACACGACAACCCGAAGGACGCCGGGGCACTGGCCGAGCTGGTGGCCAAGCACAAGGAGGTCGCCGCCCGGAAGACCTCCGCCGCCGAAGCCGTGGAGACCCTGCGCGCGCAGGTCGCCGAGCTCAGCGAGACGATCGAGAAGCAGAACCGGCTGATCGAGAAGAAGACCGCCGAGCTCAACGCCGGCACGGGACTGACCAGTCGGGACCTCGTCACCCTGCAGGACGAGATCGCCGGGCACGGGGACAGGGTGGCCGAGCTCGAGGAGACCGAGCTCGGGGTGATGGAGGAGCTCGAGACCGCGGAGGCGGCGCTGACGGAGGTCGAGGCTTCTCTCGCCGAGGTGACCGCGGCCGGTCGGGCCATGCAGGCGTCGATCAAGGAGCGCAAGACCGAGCTCGCCGCCGAGCTGCGCGAGGTCGAGGAGTCGGCGCAGACGCTCAAGGCCGAGCTGCCCGATGGGCTCGTGCGGCAGTTCGAGCACAATGTCGGCCAGGGCGGTCCCGGAGCGGCGATCCTCACCGGTCCCAACTGTCAGGCCTGTGGCCAGGAGATCAGCGGGATGACGTGGAAGGGCATGCTCGGCAACGACGTCAACGAGACCTATGAGTGCGAGGAGTGCGAAGCCGTCCTGCTGCGCAGGGGCTGAGCGGGGCGGGCACCGCCCTCCCGGCCACAGCGAGGAGGCATGAGTGAGCCGATTCGCTCAATCGCGCAGAACGATGGTCAGCGCGGCCGGCTTGCTGCCCGCGGCCTGCGTGTACTCGACCTCGTAGTGTTCGCCGGCGCGGCCGAGCAGCTCGTCATGGGAGCGTGGCAGCGGCCGCTCGTCGGCGAGCAGGCGGCCGACGAAGTCGCCCCGATAGTGTTTCGCCCAGTGCGAGACGACGCTGCGTTTGGAGCCGTTGTCCTTGACCGCGCCCAGGGTCACCACCTGGTCCCTGGGGCCCGGCCATGCCGCCCGGTAGTCGCTCGAGCGGCAGTCGAGGATCACCTCGGCGGGGTCGACGCGGAAGGTCTGCGCCAGGGTCGGCCTCCACCAGGAGGCGAGCTTGCCGAGATGGCCGAGCTCGGTCTTCATCGCCAGCCGATAGGCGGGGATCGGATCGAGGCCATGGACCTGGCCGAAGAGGGCGGAGAAGACGTGCACGTCGCGCAGCTTCGCGGCGAGAGCGTCGTCCGCCTCGGCGGCGGCGACGAGGTCCGGTGCCCCCATCGCCTCGTAGAGGACGCCCGAGTAGGTGAGCAGGGCGGGAGCGCAGGGCAGCGAG
>JAPSIC010000073.1 GCA_031179165.1 Brevibacterium sp. | reverse complement strand
ACAGGGTCTCGCCCTTGGCGTGCTCGCCGGTCAGCCAGATCGCCGGGTACTTCATCGTGACCTTGGAGCCGATGTTGCCGTCGACCCATTCCATGGTCGCGCCCTGTTCGGCGATCGCACGCTTGGTGACGAGGTTGTAGACGTTGTTCGACCAGTTCTGGATGGTCGTGTAGCGGACGCGGGCGTCCTTCTTCGCGATGATCTCCACGACCGCCGAGTGCAGCGAGTCGGTCTTGTAGATCGGGGCGGTGCAGCCCTCGACGTAGTGGACGTAGGAGCCCTCGTCGGCGATGATCAGGGTGCGCTCGAACTGGCCCATGTTCTCGGTGTTGATCCGGAAGTAGGCCTGCAGCGGGATCTCGACGTGGACGCCCTTGGGGACGTAGATGAACGAGCCGCCCGACCACACCGCGGTGTTCAGGGCCGAGAACTTGTTGTCTCCGGCGGGGATGACCGAGCCGAAGTACTCCTCGAAGATCTCCGGGTGCTCCCTGAGGCCGGTGTCGGTGTCGAGGAAGATGACACCCTGCTTCTCCAGCTCCTCGTTGATCTTGTGGTAGACGACCTCGGACTCGTACTGCGCGGCGACGCCGGCGACGAGGCGCTGCTTCTCGGCCTCGGGGATGCCCAGACGGTCGTAGGTGTTCTTGATGTCCTCGGGCAGGTCCTCCCAGGAGGTGGCCTGACCCTCGGTCGAGCGCACGAAGTACTTGATGTCGTCGAAGTGGATGCCCGACAGGTCGGCGCCCCAGCTGGGCATCGGCTTCTTGCCGAAGAGCTTGAGCGCCTTGAGGCGGCGCTGCAGCATCCACTCCGGCTCCTCCTTGAGGGCGGAGATGTTGCGCACGACGTCTTCGGACAGGCCGCGGGCGGCAAGCGCACCGGCGTCGTTCTCGTCGTGCCAACCGTAAGCGTACTGCCCGAGGTCTTTGAGCTCGGGGTTCGCCTCGATGATCGGATTACTGGTGTCAGTCATCGTGAACCTCCTTGAGGTCGATCGTTGCTGTGGATGAGGGGTCTGGTGAGTTCCGAAGTCGGAATATGGGTGGTGCAGACGTGGTCTCCGTGGGCCAGGGACGACAGCCGACGGACGTCGACCCCCAGGTACTCCGAGAACATCGCGAGCTCTGCCTCGCAGATCTCGGGGAATTCGGCGGCGACCGCCTGGATCGGGCAGTGTCCCTGACACAGCTGCATCGCCTCGAGCGGGGTTCCGGCTGCCACCGGCGTCGCCGAGGCGGCGTACCCCTCCCGCGTCAGTGCCGCGGCCAGGGCCCGGGACCGGGAGGCCACGGTGGTGCCGCCCCGCCGGTCGAGCTCCGGTCCCAGCCGGTCACGGAGCTTCGCGACCAGGTCCTCGCTGAAGTCATCGATGGCGTCCGCCCCGACCTTCCTCTGCATGAAGCGGAGGATGTCGACGGCGAGACGGTCATAGGAATGGCTGAGCTCCCCGTGCCCGCGCGAGGTGACCACGTAGTGCCTGGCGGGCCTGCCACGGCCCGCCTGCTTGCCGGCGAGCTCGCGGACCTCGATGAGGCCCTCGCTCTCCAGCGCATCCAGGTGACGACGGATCGCCGCCGGAGTCAGGTCAAGACCTTTGGCCAACGCCGAGGCGGTGATGGGTCCGTCGTCGAGCACAGAGCGGAAGACCTTCTGCCGCGTGCGGCTGTCCTCCGTGTCGTTCGTCGCCATTTCCCACCTCCTTGACTAACACAACACTATTGTTGCGTAAATTGTTTCGTAAAACCAGGTAAGCCTAACTCCGGACCCGATTCGACGCGGCGTAGAATGATGGTGTGTCACAACCGGCCCTCTCCATTCGCGGACTCCGCTACTCCTACGGCGCCCATCAGGTCGTCGACGGAATCGACCTGCGGGCCGACGTCGGCTCCATCCTCGCGGTGCTCGGCCCCAACGGCGCCGGGAAGTCGACGACGATCTCCCTGGCCGTGGGCACCCGGGCCCCGGATGCCGGTGAGGTGCGGATCTTCGGCCTCGATCCCTGGCGCGACCACGAGCGGACCTCGGTGCTCACCGGCGTCATGCTCCAGGACGGCGGGCTGCCGATGAGCTCCAAGCCGCTGCAGATCCTGACCCACCTCGCCTCCCTGTACCCCGATCCGGTGCCGGTCGGGCAGCTGGCCGGGCCCCTGGGCCTCGACGACTTCTCGACCCGCACGATCCGCCGCCTCTCCGGCGGGCAGCGGCAGCGGGTGGCGCTGGCCGCCGCGCTCATCGGCCGGCCCCGACTGGTGTTCCTCGACGAACCCTGCGCCGGTCTCGACCCCCAGTCCCGGGCGGTCGTCCACGGCTTCATCCGCGATCTGCGCGCGCAGGGCGTGGCGATCGTGCTCACGACCCATGACCTCGCCGAGGCGGAGGAGCTCGCCGATGAGGTCGTCGTCATCGACCGCGGCCGCATCATCGCCCACGGCGCCCCCGAGCAGCTGCGCAACTCCTCGCCGGAGAACCGGCGCCTCGTCATCGGGCTGGCTCCCCCTGGCCCGCACCCGGACCTCGTCGCGACCCTCGACGCCATCGCCCCCACCGCGGCGGGCGACTCCTCCGTCGTCGTCGCGGGCGGGCTCTCCAGCGCCCAGATCGCGGCGCTGTGCCGGGCGATCGCCGAGGCGGGGGTGCACATCACCGACATCCAGATGCAGGCGCAGTCGCTGTCGGATGTGTTCTTCGAACTCACCGGGAGGCCGCTGCGATGACCGGAGCCGACAGACCTGCTGGCGGCACGACCGAGACGGCAACGAGCCAGGCCGCGCGCCCGGCGCGGGGCATGCGCGGCCGCCGCGTGCTCGCGCAGACCCGGTTCGAGACGCTGGCGGTGCTGCGCAACGGCGAGCAGCTGCTGCTGTCGCTGGTCCTGCCGCTGGGGCTGCTCGTCTTCCTCGCCCGCACCCCGCTTCTCGAGGCCCTGGGGATGATCGGACCGGGCGCCGATCCCCTGACCCTGGCCCTGCCCGCCGCGCTGAGCCTGAGCCTGGCGTCGACGGCGTTCACCGGTCAGGCGATCGCGACGGCGTTCGACCGCCGCTACGGGGTGCTGCGGCAGCTGGCGACGACGCCGCTGGGCACGACCGGTCTCATCCTCGGCAAGCTCGGCGCCGTGGTCGTGGTGGTCATCCTCCAGTTCGCCCTCGCCTTCGCCATCGCCGCGGTGCTCGGCTTCGATGCCGCCATCGACGTCCCGGCGATGATCCTGACCACCGTCCTCGGCACCGCCGCCCTCCTGTCGCTGGGCCTGCTGCTGGCGGGAACGCTGCGCGCCGAGGCGGTCCTGGCCGGGGCCAACCTCGTCTGGGTGCTCATGGCCGGGGCCGGCGGTCTCGTCCTCGCCCATCCCGGCGAGTGGGGCACCGTGGTCGCCTATCTTCCCTCCGGGGCGCTCGGCGACGCGATGCGCGCGGCCGTGGCCTCGGGCACAACCGACGTCAAAGCACTGATCGTGCTCCTCGTGTGGGGGCTGGCGGGTACGCTGGCCGCGCGCAGGTGGTTCCGATTCGAATGAGGAGAGCAGTGGTCCCCACCAAGATCCGCATCGCCGCCTGGGCGATGCTCATCGCCCAGGCCGGAATCATCTTCACCGGCGGCATCGTCCGGCTCACCGGATCCGGGCTGGGCTGCTCGGACTGGCCGAAGTGCACCCCGGACTCGCTCGTCGCCACCCAGGAGATGGGCATCCACGGTGCGATCGAGTTCGGCAACCGCCTCCTCGCGGTCGCCCTGGCCCTCCTCGGCGTGCTCATCATGTGTCTGCTGTGGAAGCGCCGCAGGTCCCGGCCGGATCTGTTCTGGCTCAACGTCGGCCTCGTCGCCATCGTCCCGGTCCAGGCCGTCGTGGGCGGCATCACCGTGTGGACCAAGCTCAACCCGTGGGTCGTGGCCGGGCACTTCGTCCCCTCCGCCGTCGCCGTCGGCGTCGCCGCCTACTTCGTCCGCCGCACCTATGACACGGGCGTGCGAACCGGGCCCGCCGCGCCCTCTCCCCTGCCCGCGCTGGGCTGGACCATCCTCGGGCTGACCGCGACGGTCGTCATCCTCGGCGTCCTCACCACCGGCGCCGGTCCCCACTCGGGATCGACGATGTCGACCCGAAACGGCCTCGACAACGTCCTCATCACCCGCGCGCATGCCCTCCCCGTCTGGCTGCTCGTCGCCGCGACCGTGATCGCCCTGGTCGTGGCCGCGCGGAAGCGGTGGACGCCGATGCTCAGGCCCCTGCAGGTGCTGCTCGTCGTCGAGATCTGCCAGGGGATCATCGGCTACGTGCAGTACTTCCTCGGCGTGCCCATCGTGCTCGTGGCATTCCATATGATCGGTCTCTCGGCTACGATCGCAGCAAGCGTCGCAGTCTGTGACAGCGCGTACCCGAGGAGCACCCATGCCGATCGTCCCCTGCCTGTGGTTCGATGACTGCGCCGAGGAGGCCATGGGGTTCTACTGCTCCGTGTTCCCCGACTCCCGCATCGTCTCGCTGGAGAAGTACCCCGATGCGTCCCTCGATGAGCATTTCGAGGGGATGACCGGCAAGGTCCTGTCCGGCGTCTTCGAACTCGACGGCAACCGCTTCATCTGCCTCGACGGGGGTCCCGCCTTCACCTTCAACGAGGCGATCTCCCTGACCGTCGAATGCGCCGACCAGGCCGAGATCGACCACTACTGGTCGGCGCTGTCGGCCTCACCCGAGCACGAGCAGTGCGGCTGGCTCAAGGACAGGTTCGGCATCAGCTGGCAGATCGTCCCGGCAGACCTCGCCGCGCTGATGACCGGGGATGCGCAGATCAGGGCCCTGATGGGGATGAAGAAGATCGTCATCGACGAGCTCGTCAACGCCGGCTGAGCGAGCGCGCGAACGCGGACCCTCGAACGAGCGCGCGCGGCGGCGCCTCAGGTGCTCGCGACCCAGAAGTGCAGATGCGCGGCACTGATGCGCCACGTCTGCACTTCTTCGTCGCGGTGTCGGCCTGTCACCAGACGCCGACGACGGCCTGTCACCAGACGCCGGGGATGAGCTGGTCGACGAAGGGGTCGATCGCGACGGCGAGGAACAGCAGCGACAGGTACGTGATCGAACCGTGGAAGACCCGCATCGCGCGCAGCGAGGTGCCGTCCATCCCCTTCTTCGCCCGTGACACCAGGGCGTAGCAGGACCAGAGGAACCAGGCTCCGGCGAGGACCGCGGTGAGGGAGTAGACGGGTCCCATCGGGGCGACCGGGATGAGCGCCAGGGAGCAGGCGACCATCGCCCAGGTGTAGAGGATCATCTGCCGGCCCACCGACGTCGGCGGCACCTTCGAGGGCAGCATCGGCACCTCGGCGGCGTCGTAGTCGGCCTTGTACTTGATGGCCAGCGGCCAGTAGTGCGGCGGGGTCCAGAAGAAGATGACGAGGAACAGCAGCACCGCCTCCCACGACAGGGACCCGGTCACCGCCGACCAGCCGATGAGGACCGGCATGCATCCCGCGGCGCCGCCCCAGACGATGTTCTGGGTGGTGCGGCGCTTGAGCACGAGAGTGTAGAACACGGCGTAGAGGAGGATCGCGCAGGCGGTCAGTCCGGCGGCCACCCAGTTGGTGAACCCGCCGAGCCAGAAGATCGAGCCGAGGCCGAGGCTGAACGCGAAGATCAGCGCCGCCCGGGGGCTGATCTCACCGGTGACGAGGGGGCGGTGCTTCGTCCGCTCCATCTTCGCGTCGATGTCACGGTCGACGTAGCAGTTGAACACGGACGCCGAGGCGGCGGCGGCGGCACCGCCGATGAGCGTGTTGATGACGAGCCAGATGTTCGGCATGCCCGCGGCCGCGAGGAACATCACGGGTGCGGTCGTGACCAGCAGGAGCTCGATCACCCGCGGTTTCGTCAGCGCGATGTAGGCGCCGATGATCGACCGGGGCCGCTTGGAGTGTCTCTCTTCGTCGATTGTCCTCTGCAGAGGTCGTTCACTCTGCGTGCCCGGGGTCTGACGAAGTTCACTCACGGACTCGATTCTACCCTCTGTCGAAGTTTTTGCCAGTCGGCGCGAAGTCGTGTTCGAGGCCGGGCACGGTAGAGTTTGAGTGCAAGCTTCGCAGAGCAGAAGACCCGAACGAAGGATCGCCACGCCTCATGACAACCCTGTCCTGGACAGACCTCGACGACCGTGCAGTCGACACCGCCCGCCTCCTCGCCGCTGATGCCGTCCAGAAGGCTGGTCACGGGCATCCCGGAACCGCGATGAGCCTGGCGCCCGTCGCCTATTACCTCTACCAGTTCGGACTCAACCACGATCCCTCCGATCCCCACTGGCTCGGCCGCGACCGCTTCGTCCTCTCCTGCGGGCACAGCTCCCTGACCCAGTACGTGCAGCTCTACCTCGCCGGATTCGGGCTCGAGCTCGACGACCTCAAGGCCCTGCGCACCTGGGGCTCGCTGACCCCGGGCCACCCCGAGGTCGGCCACACCGCCGGCGTCGAGATCACCACCGGCCCGCTCGGCTCCGGCCTCGCCTCGGCGGTCGGGATGGCGATGGCCTCCCGCCGCGAACGCGGGCTCTTCGATCCCGAGGCCGCCCCCGGCACCTCGCCGTTCGACCATTCGATCGTCGTCCTCGCCTCCGACGGCGACCTCGAGGAGGGCGTCTCCGGTGAGGCATCGTCCCTGGCCGGAACCCAGGAGCTCGGCAACCTGACGGTGATCTGGGACGACAACCGGATCTCCATCGAGGACGACACCTCGATCGCCTTCGCCGAGGACGTCGCCGCCCGCTACGCCGCCTACGGCTGGCACGTCCAGCACGTCGACTTCACCGGCGGTGACGAGTACACCGAGGACATCGAGGCGCTGCACGCCGCCGTCGAGGCGGCCCGCCAGGACCCGCGCCCCTCCTTCATCCGCCTGTCCACGATCATCGCGTGGCCGGCCCCCAATGCGCGCAACACCGGCGCCGCCCACGGTGCCGCCCTCGGCGAGGACGAGGTGCGCGCGACCAAGGAGCTGCTCGGCTTCGACCCCGACCAGACCTTCGCGATCGCCCCCGAGGTGCTCGAGCACACCCGGGCGGTGCGCGATCGCGGGGCCGCCGCCCACGCCGACTGGGACACGAGGCACCGGGCCTGGCGCGAAGCCAACGCGGAGGCCGCCGAGCTCTTCGACCGCCTGGCCAGGCGTGAGCTTCCGGCCGGGCTCGACGATCTGCTCCCCGTGTTCGAGGCCGGCGGCAAGGGCATCGCCACCCGCGCCGCCTCGGGCCAGGTGCTCAACGCGATCGCCGGCGCGATGCCCGAGCTGTGGGGCGGATCGGCTGACCTGGCGGGATCGAACAACACCCTGATCAAGGGCGAGCCGAGTTTCCTGCCCGCCCACCGCTCCTCGTCGACCTTCGCCGGGCACGAGTACGGCCGCAACATCCATTTCGGGGTCCGGGAGTTCTCGGCCGGTCTGATCTGCAACGGCATCGCCCTGCACGGGAACACGCGCCCGTACAACGGCACCTTCCTCGTGTTCAGCGACTACCAGCGTCCGGCCGTGCGGCTGGCCGCCCTGCAGCAGCTGCCGACCCTGTTCGTGTGGACGCATGACTCGATCGGCCTCGGTGAGGACGGACCGACGCATCAGCCGATCGAGCACCTGAGCGCACTCCGGGCGATCCCCGGCCTCGACGTCGTCCGACCCGCCGATGCGAACGAGACCGCCGTCGTGTGGCGGAAGATCCTCGACCGCACCGACGGCCCCAGCGGCCTGGCCCTGACCCGGCAGGCCGTCCCGGTCCTCGACCGTGACAAGTACGCCCCGGCCTCCGAGGCGGCACGCGGCGGCTACGTCCTCTGGGACTCGGCCGAGAACCCCGAGGTGGCCATCCTCGCCACCGGATCCGAGGTCGCCATCGCCCTGGTCGCGGCGGAGGAGCTGCAGGCCGGCGGGACCGCCGCCCGGGTCGTCTCGATGCCGTGCCAGGAATGGTTCGACGCCCAGCCCGCCGACTACCGGGAATCCGTGCTCCCGCGCGGCCTGCGGGCGCGCGTGAGCGTGGAGGCCGCCTCGGCGATGAGCTGGCACAAGTACCTCGGGGACGCCGGCCGTGCCGTGTCGATCGAGCACTTCGGCGCCTCGGCGGACTACGCGACCCTGTACGAGAAGTTCGGGATCACCCCCGCCGCGGTCGTCTCCGCGGCCGAGGAGTCGATCGCGGACGCGAACACAGCCGATGTGAAAGTAGGAGCATGAGCAGCAGACTGCAGCAACTGAGGGACCACCGGGTCTCGATCTGGCTCGACGACCTCTCGCGCCCCCGCCTCGAATCCGGCGGGCTGGCCGCGATGATCGAGAAGTCCCACGTCACCGGCGTCACGACGAACCCGACGATCTTCGCCAAGGCGATCGCCGGCGACGGCTACCACTCCACCCTCCACGACCTGAGGACACGGGGGGTCGGCGTCGACGAGGCCATCGAGGAGCTGACGACCGCGGATGTGGCCGAGGCCGCCCGCCTGTTCCGTCCCGTCCACGAGGCGACCGACGGCGTCGACGGGCGCGTGTCCATCGAGGTCGCTCCCCCGCTGGCCCATGATTCGGCCGGGACCGCCGCCAGCGCGAAGGCGCTGTGGGAGAAGGTCGGGGAGCCGAACGCGATGATCAAGATCCCCGCCACCGAGGCGGGCCTGCCCGCGATCGCGGAGACGATCGGGGCCGGCATCAGCGTCAACGTCACCCTCGTGTTCTCCCTCACCCGCTACCGTCACGTCGTCGAGGCGTACCTGCAGGGGCTGGAGAAGGCCCGCGCCGCCGGGCACGACCTCGGCCGCATCCAGTCGGTGGCGTCCGTGTTCGTCTCCCGCGTCGACGCCGAGATCGACTCCCGCCTCGACGCGCTCGACGACCCGGCCGCCGCCCGGCTCAAGGGCAGGGCGGGGATCGCCAACTGCGTGCTCGCGCACGAGATCCACTCCCAGCTGTTCACCTCGGAGCGGTTCCGGGTCCTCGAGCTTGCCGGAGCCTGCCCGCAGCGGCTCCTGTGGGCCTCGACGGGGGTGAAGAACCCCGACTACCCGGACACGCTCTACGTCTCCTCTCTCGTCGCCCCGGACACCGTCAACACGATGCCCGAAGCCACCCTCGAGGCCTTCGCCGACCACGGCGAGGTCAGCGCCGAGATCTCCCCCGACGACTACCGGGCCGCGGACGAGGTCTTCGATTCGCTCGCGCGCCTCGGCATCGACTACGCCGAGGTGATGGACCTGCTCGAGGTCCAGGGGCTGGAGAAGTTCGACGACAGCTGGACCGAGCTCCAGGCGACCGTGGCCAAGGCGCTGGAGGTCTCATGAGAGTGCAGCTGAGCGTCCCCGTCCAGGAGGAGTTCGACGCGGAGCTGGGCCGTCTCCTCGACGCCCGCCTGCCCGCCGCGCTGGCGGCGGCCGACGCGTCCGTGTGGCCCGCCGAGTCCGAAGCCGCCGGGCGTCTGGGCTGGGTCGACCTGCCGCTGCGCACCGGCGACCTGCTCGACCGCATCGACGCGCTGCGCGATGAGCTGCGCGCGCAGGGGCTGCGCTCGATCACGCTGACCGGGATGGGCGGGTCCTCCCTGGCCCCGGAGGTGATGGCGGAGTCCGCCGGCGTCCGGCTCGAGATCGTCGACTCGACCGACCCGAATCAGGTCATCGAGGCGATCGGCACCGACCTCGGCCACACCGTGCTCGTCGTCGCCTCCAAGTCCGGCACCACGATCGAGACCGACGCGATCCGACGCGCCTTCGCCGATGCCTTCACCACGGCGGGGATCGAGCCCGCTTCGCGGATGATCGCGATCACCGACCCCGGCACCGAGCTCGACCGGCTGGCCGCCGAGGAGGGATTTCTCGCGACCTTCCACGCCGATGAGACCGTCGGGGGTCGCTTCAGCGCCCTGTCCGCATTCGGTCTGGTCCCTGCCGGTCTCGCCGGTGTCGACGTCCGGGCGATCGTCGCCGACGCCGCCGGCGCCCTGGACAGCCTCGGCGCCGAGAGCCCGGAGAATCCCGCGCTGCGCTTCGGCACCTGGCTGGGCATCGCCCATGCCCGGGCCACCGAGAAGCTCGTGCTCGCCGAGACCTCGCCCGGGCTGGCGGGACTGAGCAGGTGGATCGAGCAGCTCGTCGCCGAATCGCTGGGCAAGGACGGGCAGGGCATCCTCCCGGTCGTGGTCGACGGGGTCGGCGACGTCGGCTTCGCCGATGCCCGGGCCGACGCGCTGCTGTGCGCGCTGGGCCCGGCCGCCGAGTTCGGCGCTCCATCCGGCTTCAACGCCGTCATCGACGGCAGCCTCGGTGAGATGTTCCTGTTCTGGGAGTACGCCACCGCCATCGCCGGCTACAGCATCGGGGTCGATCCCTTCGACCAGCCCGATGTCGAGGCGGCGAAGGCGCATGCCCGCACCGTGCTCGAGGGCGGCGGCGGGATGGAGGATGAGGAGCCCGCGTTCCGTGAGGGCCAGGTCCAGGTCTACGGCGAGGTGGGTGAGGCCACCGACCTCGTCTCGGCCCTCGACGCGCTCTTCGCCGAGGTCGACGAGTACGGCTACGTGGGTGTGCAGGCGTTCCTCGATCGGATCGCCGAGGCCCATGCCGAGCAGCTGCGTGCGCTCGTCTCCCGCCACGCCGGTGTGCAGGCGACCTTCGGCTTCGGCCCCCGGTACCTGCATTCGACGGGCCAGTACCACAAGGGCGGTCGCCCCAACGGGGTGTTTTTCCAGATCACCGCGGACCCGCGGACGGAGCTGCTGGTTCCCGGGCGGCCGTACGGCTTCAGCGTCCTGCAGAGGGCGCAGGCCCTCGGCGATGCCGCCGCGCTGACGGAGAAGGGCCGGCGGGTGCTGCGGGTCCACCTGCTCGACCGGGCCAAGGGCCTCGAGCAGCTGCGCGCCGCCATCGCCGCGATCGAACCGCGCCACCACTACGGTGTCGACTGAGTCCCCCGACGGCCGAGAGCGGACACGGAGAGGGCCCCTGCCGGATGGCAGGGGCCCTCTCCGTGTCTCAGGCGCCGTGCCTCAGATGCCGCGCTTCAGGCGCCGAAGCGGGTGAGGAGACCGAGCAGGATGATGCTGGCTCCCCAGATCACGGCCATCAGCGTGGTGAAGCGGTTGAGGTTGCGCTCCGCGACTCCCGAGGAGCCCAGCGACGACGACATCCCACCGCCGAACATGTCCGACATGCCCCCACCCTTGCCCTTGTGCATGAGGATGAGGAGGGTGAGGAAGATGCTCGTGATGACGAGCACCACGATGAGAATGATGTTGAGGATTTCCACGTCGAGATCAACCTATGTTTCGTCGGAGGATTTGTTCGCAGTCTACTTGCCGACCGCGGCCTTGCACAAAGCGGCGAAGTCGGGGCCGCTGAGGCTGGCCCCGCCGACGAGGGCCCCGTCGACGTCGGGTGATGCGACGATCTCGGCGACATTGTCGGCCTTGACCGATCCCCCATAGAGGATGCGGGTGGCGGCGGCCAGTCCGTCGCCGAAGCGCTCCGCGAGCCGCTGCCGGATCGCCGCCGCCATCTCGGCGGCGTCCGCGGCCGTGGCCGTCTCCCCCGTGCCGATGGCCCAGACCGGCTCGTAGGCGATGACCAGGCCGTCGAGCTCGGCGGCGGTGAACCCGGCCAGCGACTCCTCCATCTGGCCGAGGGTGAAGTCGATGTGGTGGCCGTCCTGGCGCTCGGCCAGGGATTCGCCCACGCACAGGATCGGCGTGAGGTCGTGTCCCACGGCGGCCCTGATCTTCGCCGCCACGATCTCGTTGGTCTCGTGGTTGTCCGCGCGCCGTTCGCTGTGGCCGACCACGACGTACGAGCAGCCGAGCCGGGACAGGAAGCTCGCGGCGATCTCGCCGGTGTGGGCTCCGGGCTGATGGCGGGACACGTCCTGGGCGCCGTAGCGCAGCCACAGCTTGTCGCCCTGGATCAGCGTCTGCACCGACCGAAGATCGGTGAACGGCGGGATCACGACGACCTCGCAGGAGGCGTCGTCGAGCTTGGCGTCCTCGAGGGACCAGGCCAGCTTCTGCACGGTGGCGATGGCCTCGAGGTGGTCGTGGTTCATCTTCCAGTTGCCCGCCAGGAGCAGGGTGCGTTCACTCATCGTCGTCCTCTTCCTCATCCCAATGCCACGAGTCCGGGCAGGGTCCTGCCCTCCAGGTACTCCAGGCTGGCACCGCCGCCGGTGGAGATGTGTCCGAAGTCGCTGTCGGAGAACCCGAGCGCCCGGACGGCGGCGGCCGAGTCCCCACCGCCGACCACGGTCAGCCGGTCGGGATCGCCGGTGGCCGTCAGTGACTCGGCGACGGTCTTCGTGCCCTGGGCGAAGGCGGGGAACTCGAACACGCCCATCGGGCCGTTCCAGAACACCGTCGCCGAGCTCGCGATCACCTCGGCGTAGGCGACGGCGGTGTCCGGGCCGATGTCGAGTCCGAGGGCGTCGGCGCCGGCGGGCGTCGATTCGAGGGCGTCGACCGGGCGCA
This sequence comes from Brevibacterium sp., assembly GCA_031179165.1. Lineage (GTDB taxonomy): Bacteria > Actinomycetota > Actinomycetes > Actinomycetales > Brevibacteriaceae > Brevibacterium. The sequence continues at coordinate 4,149 of JAPSIC010000073.1, read as the reverse complement.
CCCAGTGCTCGGCGTCGGCGGAGAACGAGGCGGCCATGACGATGTCGCTGGGCAGGTGGATCGTCGCGCCGCCGTTCCGCGACCGTTCGAGGTAACCCTTGACGTCGTCGATCCGGTCCGTCTCGACGAGGCTGGAGCCGATGTCGTGACCGAGGGCGGCGAGGAAGGTGAAGACCATTCCCCCGCCGATGAGCAGGTGGTCGGCACGGTCGATGAGGTTGTCGATGACGCCGAGCTTGTCGGAGACCTTCGAGCCGCCGAGGACGACGCTGAAGGGCCGTCGCGGGGAGTTGAGCAGGCGGTCGCTGACCTCGACCTCGGCGCGCACGAGGGAGCCGGCGTAGTGCTGCAGCAGGGCGGCGACGTCGTAGACGGAGGCCTGCTTGCGGTGGACGACTCCGAATCCGTCGGAGACGAAGACCTCGGCCAGGGACGCGAGCTCGGCGGCGAAGGCCTCGCGCTCGGCATCGTCCTTCGACGTCTCGCCGGGATTGAAGCGCAGGTTCTCCAGCAGCAGCACCTCGCCGTCGGCCAGCGCCCCGGCCTTGGCCTTGGCCTCGGGCCCGACCGTGTCGGCGGCGAAGGCGACGTCACGGCCGATCACGGAGGCCAGTTCGGCGGCGACTGGAGCCAGCGAGTACTGCGGGTCCGGTTCCCCCTTCGGACGTCCCAGGTGGGACATGACGATGACCCGGGCACCCGCTTCGGCGAGCTGCCGGATGGTGCCTGCCGAGGCCAGGATCCGACCCGTGTCGGTGATCGTGGTCCCGTCCATCGGGACGTTGAGGTCGCTGCGGACCAGGACCGTGCGGTGGGCGAATTCCTGTGGGTCGGAATATGTCCTCATGGGGGCCTTTCGACAGTGGATCGGATGCACCTCCCGATCTTAGCGATCTTCGAGCATCTCCGGGGTGAGGCTGGCTTCGGTTCCCGGGATTCCCAGTTCCTCGGCCCGTTTGTCGGCGGTCGACAGGAGACGCCGGATCCGGCCGGCCACCGCGTCCTTGGTCATCGGCGGGTCCGCCAGCTGGCCGAGCTCCTCGAGGGAGGCCTGCTTGTGGGTGACGCGCAGCTGACCGGCGTAGCGCAGGTGCTCGGGCACGTCGGGGCCGAGGATCTCCAGGGCCCGTTCGACCCGGGCGCCGGCGGCCACGGCCGCGCGGGCGGAGCGGCGCAGGTTGGCGTCGTCGAAGTTCGCCAGGCGGTTCGCCGTGGCCCGCACCTCGCGGCGCATCCGCCGCTCCTCCCAGACCAGGACGGCGCTGTGCGAGCCCATCCGGGTGAGCAGGGCGGCGATGTCGTCGCCGTCGCGGATGACGACCCGGTCGACGCCGCGCACCTCGCGCGCCTTGGCGCTCAGTCCCAGCCGGCGGGCGGCCCCGACGAGCGCCAGGGCGGCCTCCGGGCCGGGGCAAGTGACCTCGAGCGCGGCGGAGCGGCCCGGCTCGGTCAGGGATCCGTGGGCGAGGAAGGCTCCCCGCCAGGCCGCCTCGGCGTCGGCGACCGAGCCGTTGACGATCGCCGAGGGCAGGCCGCGCACGGGCCGGCCGCGGTTGTCGACGAGCCCCGTCTGCCGGGCCAGGGCCGCACCGTCGCGGGTCACGCGCAGCAGGTAGCGGTTGGACCGGCGGATGCCGGCGGCGTTGATGACGACGATGTCGGCGAACTGCCCGTAGAGCTCCTTGATCTCGCTGCGCAGGCGCTTGGCGGCCTGCGCGGTGTCGAGCTCGGCCTCGAGCACGATCGAGCCGTTGACGAGGTGGAGCGCCGAGGAGAAGCGGAAGATCGCGGAGACTTCGGCCTTCCGAGCTGAGGTGCGGGTGATCTTCACCCGGGCCAGCTCATCCTTGACCTGAGCGGTCAGTGCCATGTTCTCGTCCTCCTGCAACTCTTCCTACCACTGCTCATCGACATCGATCCCGGCGTCGATCAACATGTCACGGTAACACGCCGCCAGCTTGAGGCTGTCGTGCTGTCCCGCCCGTCTGGAGCGCAGCGGCCGCACCCAGAGCTTGGCGTTGAACATGTCCTCGGCCCGGTGCGCCAGGTCCGGTTCGGCGATGACGGCGGCCTCGTCGACGAGCACGTAGTTGAGCACCAGGCGGGGGGCGTGGCGGTGGAGGGAGACGAGGTGCTCGCCGAGGCTGAGGTCGCGGGTCTCACCGTCGCTGGAGCCGAGGTTGAGGGTGAGGGATTTCACGGCCGCCGAGCGCTCGATCGCCTGCGCCAGGGACGGCACGAGCAGGTGCGGCATGACGGAGGTGTACCAGGACCCGGGACCGAGATTGAGCACCTGGGCCTCGGCGACGGCCTCGATCGTCTCGTACCGGGCCGGCGGCGCGACGGGGTCGAGCCGGACCGTCTCGACGTGCCCGCGCGTCGATGCAAGCACCGACTGGCCGCGAACGACCTGGAAGGAGCCGGGGAACCGGACGTCGGCTTCGATCGTCAGGGGCACCGAGGACATCGGCAGCACCCGACCGTGGGCGCGCAGCAGCCTGGCCATCCAGTCGAGGCCCGCCACATGGTCCCCGTGGATCTGCCACAGCGCGGCGATGAGCAGGTTGCCCACGGAATGGCCGTTGAGGTCGCCGGTGGAGGCGAAGCGGTGCTGGATCACGTCCCGCCAGGTCTTGCCCCAGTTGCCGTCGTCGCAGAGGGCGGCCAGCGCCATCCGCAGATCGCCGGGCGGCAGCCCGCCCAGTTCGTCGCGCAGCCGGCCCGAGGACCCGCCGTCGTCGGCGACGGTGACCACGGCGGTCAGCGACTCGGTGAGCAGGCGGAAGGCGCGCAGGGCCGCGTAGAGTCCGTGACCGCCGCCGAAGGAGACGATCTTGGGTCCCTTGTCCTTCACCGCGGGCGAGATCTGCGGGAGGTCCTCGGTCTTCATCTCATTCTCTCCCCAGATCGCGGTGCCGCACCGACACCGGGATGCCCGTCTTCGCGGTCAGGGCCTTGGCGATGCGTTCGCTGATCGCCACCGAACGGTGTTTGCCCCCGGTGCAGCCGATGCCGATGAGCGCATAGCCGCGGCCCTCGCGCAGGTATCCCTGCGCGACGACGTCGAGCGTCTCCGTGTAGCGTTCGATGAAGTCCTCGGCCCCGTTCTGGCCGAGCACGTAGTCCGACACCGCGGAGTCGAGCCCGTTGTGCCCGCGCAGGTGGGAGATCCAGTACGGATTGGGGAGGAAGCGGACGTCGGCGACGTGATCGGCGTCCTTCGGCAGCCCGTACTTGAATCCGAAGCTCATCACGGTCAGGCGCAGCAGCGGCACGTCCTCGGTGGCGAACCGGCGCCGGACCTCCGTGGTCAGCTGGTGGACGTTGAGGTCGGAGGTGTCGATGATGATGTCGGCGCGCTTCTTCAGCGCCTGCATCGATTCGCGTTCGGCTTCGATCCCCTCGAGCAGCGTGCCCTCGCCCTGCAGCGGGTGCGGCCTGCGCACCGATTCGAAGCGGCGCACGAGCACCTCGTCGGAGGCCTCGAGGTAGAGCACGCGCAGGGACAGCCCCTGATCGAGGAAGTCGGTGATCGTGGACTCGAGTTCGCCGTACTTCGCGCGTCCCTTCGAGTCGGTGACGATCGCGATCTTCGGCAGCGCCCCCTCGGCGCGGGCGATGAGCTCGACGAGTGGACGCATCATCTGCGGAGGGAGGTTGTCGACGACGTACCAGTCCATGTCCTCGAGGACGTTGGCCACGGAGGTCCGTCCCGCTCCCGACATCCCGGTCACGAGCACGACCTCGACCGAGTGTTCGGCTCCGCTCGATTCAGCCTGTGCGTTCACACGTCCTCCTTGGCCCTGTCCGGGTCGTTGTTGTGCGCTTCGATCCCTACTCTAGAGCAGTCCGGCTACTCCAGTGCCTGTGCGATCTTCTCGGCCAGGGCCGGTCCGATCCCCTTCACCTCGCACAGCTCCTCGACGCTGGCGGCCCTGACCTTCCGCACCGAGCCGAAGCGCCGCAGCAGCGCGCTGCGCTTGGATTCGCCGAGCCCCGGCACCTCGTCGAGGACCGAGTCCGTCATCGCCTTCGACCGCTTCGACCGGTGGTAGCTGATGGCGAAGCGGTGGGCCTCATCGCGCAGACGCTGCATGAGGAACAGGCCCTCGGAGTTGCGCGGCAGGATGACCGGGAACGGATCGTCGG
>JAPSIC010000072.1 GCA_031179165.1 Brevibacterium sp. | reverse complement strand
TCCACCGTCGCCGAGGCCGAAGCCGCCGCCGCGGCACTCGACTACCCGAGCCGCGGCGGTGAGCGGTCCTGGGGCCCGACCGCCGAGCTCATCGCCGGTGCCGTCCAGGACACTCGCGCCCAGCGCCCGCTCCTCTTCGTCATGATCGAGACCCCCGAGGGGCTGGCCGAGGTCGATGCGATCTGCGCCGTGCCCGGCGTCGACGGGGTCTACGTCGGACCCGCCGATCTCGCCTTCGCCGTCGGCACCGTGCCCGGGGAACCCAACGAGGCCCACGCCGAGGCGGTGCTGCGGATCCGTGAAGCCGCCGACGCGGCCGGCAGGATCCCCGGCATCCACTGCGCCACCGGGGCGGAGGCGAACCTGCGCAAGGAGCAGGGCTACCGGTTCATCACCTCGGCGGGGGACATCGGGGCGGCCGCCCGCGCGTTCCGGGAGGACCTGCGCATCGCCCGGGCATGAACGGCCAGGGTCCGAGCCGGCCTAGACGGCAGGTGTTCCCTGATCCGAGGATCTGCTGAAGAAGGAACCGAGAGCCCGGGCGAGGTCATCGGGAGCCTGTTCTGCCATGTGGTGCCCGGAATCGATGCCGTGGCCGACGACGTCGTTCGCCCAGGCCCGCCAGATCACCAGAGGGTCGCCGTAGAGGTCCTCGAGATCGTCCCGCAGCGACCAGAGGACCAGCAGCGGCCGTTCGAGGCGACGACCCGCGGCCCGGTCGGCCCGCTCGTGCTCGGCATCGATGCTCAAACCGGCGCGATAGTCCTCGAGCATTCCGCGGACCACCTCAGGATCACGAGTGGCATTCCGCCATTCGTCGTGGTTCTCCTGCCCCATCTCCTCGGGGGTGCCGCGATACCAGGCATCCGGGTCGGCGTTGATGACGCGCTCGGGGATATCGGATTGGGCGAAGAAGAACCAGTGCCACCACGCCGTGGCGAATCGAGCGTCGGCGCGGTCGAGGTGCTCGCTGATCGGCAGGCAGTCCAGGAGCGCGAGGCTAGTGATGCGCTCGGGGTGGTCGAGGGCCATCCGCAAGGCGCAATAGCTTCCGCGGTCATGTCCGGCGACGGCGAACCGGTCGTGACCGAGAGCGTCCATCATCGCCAGCAGGTGCTTCGCGCCAGACCGCTTCGAATGGGGAGCATGGTCGGGTGACGGAGTGGGTTTGCCGGAGCGGCCGTAGCCGGGCAGGTCGGCGCAGACGACCGTGAAACCCTGCTCCACGAGTCGAGGCGCGACCCGATGCCACGTGGACGAGGTGCGCGGATGGCCGTGGAGCAGCAGCAGGACCGGACCGGATCCGGCCGAGCGGACGAACAGGTCAATCCCGTCCGCGGCGACCATGCGAGCGTTGAATCCCTCGAACATCCTCCCATTGTCCCAACCGTCCTGGGTTGACGAGCTCGCTGAGCCGAATCGCATCAGTGGCATCGTCGCCGTCGCCACTCGACGACGCCGACCGGATACGATGTCGAGGTCGGGACAGTGCGGTGAATGGGAGGCTCGGGTGGAGGATCGCGGATCGATTCCAAGGAGCGAAGTTGATCGCGATACCGCGCTGACCCGTGGGCTCAGAGTCCTCATCCAGGTGGCCGAGACCGGAGAGACGAACGCCAAACAGCTGGCTGCCGAGCTCGGACTGCCGCTGTCGACGACTTACCGGTACCTCAAGACGCTGCGGGACTTCGACCTCGTCGAGGAATTCGATGGCCGCTACCTTCCGAGCTCCCGCCTGAGCTCCTGGTCCGGGCACGCCGCCACCCGGTCACACCTCCTCGAGCTGGGCCAGCCGTTCCTTCGGCGGCTGAGCGCGAGGACCGGTCGCACCTCGGTGCTGGCGGTGAGGGAGGGACGCAACGCCGTGTGCCTGCGCCAGGTCGCTCCCGACGAGGACGCTGATATCGCCTTCCGCACCTATGAGGTGCTGCCCCTCGACCGGGGTGCCGGACAGCGGGTGCTGCTCGCCCATGCCCCCGCTCAGATCATCGCCGAGGTGGCCGCCACCTCCGAGGAACCGAGGGAGCGACTGCTGGCGGCCCTGCAGCAGATCCGTGAGGACGGCTGCGCCCATTCCCGGAGTCAGCTGCGCGCTGGGGCGACGGCGCTCGCCATGCCCGTGATCGTCCGTGGCGAGGTGCTGTGTTCGCTGACCCTGGCCGGGCACACCGAGCGGTTCGGGGCGAACACGGTCCGAACGCTGACTCCGGTCCTCGCCGAGGCGGCCGACTCACTGCGGGCAGAGCTCGAGCAGTCCTGCTGAACCGCCCGGATGAGCGCCATCCTCCGCATCCTCGGACCCCGGCGCTCTGGCCCGAGGGATTCCCACGGGTTGAGAACAGAACTCGTCACCGACGCTGTCACCTCGTAGTCTGCAGAAGGTCCGCCGCCCGGCAGGTGCGGGAGACGACCGTACGAACCCTGCACTGGAGGTCATCAATGGTGTCACTGACGTCCACCGTCCCCGTCCTCGACGACGACCCCTACTCGCCGGAGATCCTCGCCGATCCCTACCCCTTCTTCGATCGACTCCGAGCAGCGGGTCCCGCGGTCTGGCTGAACGCGCACGGGGTCCACGCCTTCGGCCGTGACGCCGAGGTGCGGGCGATCCTCGAGGACCATCGCACCTTCATCTCCGGTGCCGGGGTCGGCATCGTCAACATCCACCACCACCCGCCGCTGCGCAGGCCCGGCATCCTCGAGGTCGACCCGCCCATCCACACCCGGATGCGCGCGGCGATGGACGCCGTCATCGCACCGAGGCGGCTCCGGCCGCGGCGGAAGGACTTCGCCACCTGCGCCAAGGAGGTCATCGACGAGGTGCTGGCCACTGATGACGGGCGTTTCGATGCGGCTCGCCTGGCCGAGAAGTACGTCCTCCGCGTCTTCGGCGACGCCGTCGGGATTCCCCGTGCCGGCCGGGAGGAGAATCTCCTCGCCCAGGGCGCGGCGAACTTCTCAACCTTCGGGCCCCAGAACGAGATCGCCCGGAGGTGGATCGCCGAGGCGGAGGGAACCTACGACTGGGTGCTCGAGAACTGCGCTCGCGAGGCCCTCGACCAGGCCGGAATGGGTGCCCAGATCTGGGAGTTCGCCGACTCCGGGGTCATCGACGCGGACGAGGCGACCCTCCTCGTCCGCGCCCTCCTGTCTGCCGGTCTCGACACGACGATCTTCGCCATCACCAACACCCTGCGTGCGCTCTCCCTCCATCGGGATCAATACGCGAGGATCCACGTCGAGCCGCGCACCGTCAGGTACGCGATCGACGAAGCCTTCCGGTTCGACAGCCCCTTCCAGTCCTTCTACCGCACCACCAGCAGGGACACCGTGATCGGAGGAGTCGAGCTGCCCGCCGACACGAAGGTCCTCGTCTTCCCCGGCAGCGCCAATCGGGACGCGTCCAGGTGGGGCCGCGACGCGCACGTCTATGACGCGAACCGCGATGCCAGCGGCCACCTCACCTTCGGCATGGGCATCCACCAGTGCGTGGGACAGCCGATTTCGCGGATGGAGATGGACGCCCTGCTCTCCGCATTCGTCACGCGCATCGCGAGGATCGAACCCACCGCGGCGGCCGAGCCTCTCGTCCACACCACGCTGCGCAGCTACGCCTCGGTTCCCCTGCGCGCGATCCCCGCCTGACTCGCGCCCGTCGATTGGCCTGGACCGCCGGCCCCACCATCCCGACCACCGTCTGCCCGTCCATCCGCTCGAACCTGCACCACCACGAAAGGACACCCACGTGATCGACACCGCCACCGCCTGCACCCGCGAGGAATTCGCCGGTGAGGACCTCATCCTCGGGCGAGGACCCGCCACCTTGGACGATCTCGTCGAGGTGGCGCGGTTCCGCCGCCGAATCCGGCTGGCGCCCGAGGTCGAGGAGCACTGTGCGAAGTCGCGGGCGTGGCTCGACGACGTCATCGAGCGGATGAGGGCGGGGGAGAGCGTCGAGGCGATCTACTCCGTCAACACCGGATTCGGCTCGCTGGCCGGTCGGCAGGCCTTCCCGTCGGACGGTGACGCCGCCGAACTCTCCCGCCGCCTCATCCTCGCCGACGCCTCCGGGATCGGGCGGATCGTCGACGAGGAGGTTGTGCGTGCGACGATGTTCGTCCGCGTCGTCTCGCTCATCCAGGGCTATTCGGCGATTTCCTGGGCGCTGGTCGAGGGGCTCGTCGCGATGCTCAATGCCGATGTCTGGCCGGCCGTGCCCGAGTACGGGTCGCTCGGGGCCTCGGGCGACCTCATCCCGCTCGCGCACATCGCCCTGGTGCTGACCACCGCCCCGGACGGCTCTGCCGAGGTGGAGAACTCCGGGGAGGCGATCCTCGACGGGCAGATCGTGTCCGGTCATGAGGCGATGACCGCCGCCGGGGTTGAACGCACTCCCGTCGGGGCGAAGGATGGACTCGCGCTGCTCAACGGCACCTCATTCTCACTGGCCCAGACCGCGCTCGCCGCCTGGGACGTCCACGGCGCCCTGGCCACCGCGGAGGTGACGGCGTGCTTGTCGATCGAGGCCCTCCTCGGGTTCGGGGACGCCTTCATCGCTGAACTCCATGAGGCCCGCGGTCAGACGGGGCAGATCGCGGTGGCGCGGCGGATGCGCGAGCTCCTGGCCGATTCGCAGCTGATCACCGGCGACCGCGACAACGATCCCGTGCGCCAACCGCCGCAGGACGCCTACTCGCTGCGCTGCGTGCCCCAGGTGTTCGGCCCGATCGCCGACACCCTCGACTTCGCGTTCGGGATCATCGAACGGGAGATCAACGCCGCCACCGACAATCCGCTCGTCTTCCCGGACCTGAACCGGGACCTCAAGGCGGTCTCGGGAGGGAACTTCCACGCCGAGTACGTCGCGTTCGCCGCGGACTTCCTCTCGATCGCGGCGACCGAGATCGGCAGCATCACGGAGCGTCGCATCTTCCGTCTCGACGACGGCACTCTCAACCGTGGACTGCCGGACATGCTCGTCGACTCCGACCAGGTCGGCCTCGACTGCGGGTTCATGCTCCCGCAGTACCTCGCCGCGGCGCTCGTCTCCGACTGCAAGACGCTCGCCCACCCGGATTCCGTCGACTCGATCCCCACCTCGGCGAATCAGGAGGACCACGTGTCGATGGCCAACAACGCCGGTCGGCACCTGCGCCAGATCGTCGCCAACGTCGAGGTGGTCGTCGGCATCGAGCTGCTCATGGCCGTCCAGGCGCTGGAGCTGCGGGTCAAAGGGGGCCGCCCAGATGGGACGGCGGTGTCCGAGTCGGAGCTCTCGAGCGCGGCCCGGCGGGTCTCGGCGATGCTGCGCTCGACCCCCGACACCCAGGGCAAGCCGATCGCCCACCTGAGCAGGGACGTCGTCCTCTACCCGCAGGTGCGCACGGCCGCTACGCTGGTCAGACAGCGTGCGGTCCTCGCCGCCGCAGACGGGAAGTGAGACGACCATGGACCTGCCGGTGCCCGCACTGCACCCCGCATTCCAGATCCGGGCGCGCATCGACGCGCCCCAGGACTACGGCCCGACCCGGGCGGGACACCGACGCGTGGTGCCGATCCTCGGCGGTGAGGCCAGCGGGGAGATCGAGGGCGAGATCCTCCCCGGTGGTGCCGACTGGCAGCTCATCCTCCCGGACGGCTCGTTCGAGGTCGACTGCCGGTACTCGGCCCGGACCACCTCCGGCTCACTCGTGTACCTCCAGGTCAAGGGCGTGCGCACCGGAGAGCCCGCGGTGCTCGAGCGGCTCGCACGCGGTGAGGACGTCGCCCCCGAGGAGTACTACTTCCGCACCGCCATCCACCTCGAGACCTCCGCTCCCGAGCTTCGACACCTGGAGCGAGCCATCTACGTCGCCAGCTGTGCCCGGCAGGTCGACGAGGTCCGCTACACCGCTTACCGGGTGTCCTGACTTCCGGGGAAATTGCAGGAGATCGGGACGCCGGCGGCCCTGGTCGTCACGGCCTCACAGCTCGTAGGGTGGAGTCATGACTTCCGACACGCCTGGCACCACGGTTCCCCTGCTCGAGCTCAACGATGGAGCCCGCATCCCCGCAATCGGTCTCGGCACCTACAACCTGCGCGGAGACGAGGGAGTCGCGGCGATCGTCGCCGGTATCGCCAACGGCTACCGGCTCCTCGACACCGCCGTCAACTACGAGAACGAGACCGAGGTCGGCCGGGCGATCACCGCCAGCGGCGTCGACCGGGACGAGCTGTTCGTCACCAGCAAGATCCCCGGCCGCCATCACGGCACCGAGGAGGCGATCGCCAGCACCGAGGAGTCCCTGTCCCGGCTCGACCTGCACTACCTCGACCTCCACCTCATCCACTGGCCCAACCCCAGCGTCGACAAGTACGTCCACACCTGGCGCGGCCTCATCGAACTGCGCGAACGTGGACTCGTCCGCTCGATCGGGGTCTCGAACTTCACCGAGCCGATGCTCGAGCGTCTCATCACCGAGACCGGGGTGACTCCGGCGGTCAACCAGGTCGAACTCCACCCCTACTTCCCGCAGCCGGAGCTGCTCACCTTCCACCGCGCCCTCGGGATCCAGACCGAATCCTGGTCGCCGCTGCGCCGCGCGGGGTCCCTGCTCAGCGAGCCCGTCATCATCGACATCGCCCGCACCCATGAGGTCGTCCCCGCCGAGGTGGTCCTGCGCTGGCATCACGAGATCGGCAGCATACCGATCCCGAAGTCGGGGGATCCCTCCCGCCAACTGCTCAACCTCGACATCTTCGACTTCTCGCTGACTCCCGCCGAGGTGGAGGCGATCTCGGGTCTCGCGCGGGGACGGATGAAGGACCGGGACCCCAATACGCACGAAGAGATGTAGACAGATCAGGGTCCTCTTGCGCGGCAAGAGGTTCTGACGATTGACGGCGGCACAGGATTGACAGCGGCACAGGAGATCCATCTGTCCGGGATAACGGTTGTTGAACGAAACGAATCTCGGATGGACAGTGGGCTCTCGCTGCATCACCACCGATGCACAATTGCTGGAACCTCATCGCTGAGTTCAAGGAGGAACCGATGAATCTCGCCATGGTCGATGACCATTTCCGCTATGTCGACCATTCCGTGAAGACCGTGGTCGCAAGCAGAGGGCGGTGATCGACGCGGCCGATGGCGAGGGCTGACGGCAGACGCGGCCGTCGTCGACATGCTCAGCCTGTCCACACACCCGTGTCCCAGGCCCGAGCCAGCACCTCCAGGTATGGCTGCAGGTCCCACCCCTGCGCGGCGATCCACTCGGAATCGAAGTACGTCGGCAGGTAGCGGACACCGGTGTCGCACATGAGCGAGACGATCGAGCCGGGAGCGTCCATCGTGCACGCCAGCTTCGTCGCGAGGTAGAGCGCGGTGCCGGTGGACGGCCCGGCGAGCGCCCCGGTGCGATCACGCAGGAAGTGTGCGGCGGCCACCGAGGCGGCGTCCGGCACCGCCGCCATGTGATCGACCACCTGGGGCAGGAATGAGGGCTCACAGCGCGGGCGTCCGATGCCTTCGATGCGGGATCCGTCTCCGTTCCAGGGGGCCGGTTCGCCGTCGCGATAGGAGCGGAAGAACACCGAGTTCTCCGGGTCGACCACCGCGATCCGGGTGTCGAGGCACTGGTAGCGGACGTATCTGCCGAGAGTCGCGCTGGTGCCGCCGGTCCCCGCGCCGACGGTGATCCAGCGCGGCACAGGATGGCGTTCCAGGATCATCTGCTCGAAGATCGATTCGGCGATGTTGTTGTTCCCTCGCCAGTCCGTCGCGCGTTCGGCGAAGGTGAACTGGTCCATGTAGTGTCCGCCGGTGTCGGCGGCGAGTCGGCGGGCTTCCTCGTAGACCAGGGCCGGGTCGTCGACGACATGGCAGCGCCCGCCGTAGAACTCGATGAGGTCGACCTTGGACTGACTCGTCGATCGGGCGATCACCGCGGTGAACGGCAGTCCGAGCATGCGGGCGAAGTAGGCCTCGCTGACCGCGGTCGAGCCACTCGAGGCCTCGACGATGTGCGTGCCGTCGCCGATGAGCCCGCTGCACAGGCCATAGAGGAACAGCGACCTCGCCAGTCGGTGTTTGAGCGAACCGGTGGGGTGCGTCGATTCGTCCTTGAGATAGAGGTCCACGTCCGGTAGGCCCGGTATCGGCACGGACACCAGGTGGGTGTCGGCGGACCGGTTCTGATCGGCCCGCAGCTTGCCGATCGCGACGGATGCCCAGTCACGGTCGTTGCGGGCGGGCGAATGCTCGATCATCGGCTCGGTTGTCATGGTCCCATCATATTGCTCGACGCCGGTACCGTCGCAGAGCCGGCGCACGGACCGTCGGCCCTTGCCGAATTGGTCCTGCGCTGGCATCGCCAGATCGGCAGCATCCCGATCCCGAAGTCGGCGGATCCCTCCCGGACCGGGACCCCGAAATGCACGAAGAGATGTGATCACCAGACCAGGAAGATCAGCCAGACCACGACGGGGATGATCGCGACCATCGACATCCCCCAGGCCATGAGGCCCTTGAACGCCCGCTCCTGAAGGTGCTCCTCGGAGTTGGCGACAACGAGGGCGCCTCCGGTGGAGAACGGCGAGGAATCGACCGCCGACGCCGCGACGCACAATGCCAAGGTGAAACCGAGAGTCGGCAGCTCGCCGGCCACGAGCAGTGGCGCGGCGAGCGGAACGAGGACGCCGAACATCGCGTTCGTCGAGGCGAATGCCGAGACGATGCCGGCGATGTACATCATGAGCAGACCGGCGACGAGCGCGCTGCCGATTCCGACCACCGAGTTGGAGAGGTTGTCGACAACCCCCGCGCCCTCGAGCACGGACACATAAGTGATGATTCCGCCGATGAGCAGGACGACGCCCCAGCCGATGCCTGCCATTCCCTGCTTGAGGTCGTCGGGCCACAGTCCCCCGAGGATGACAGCCGCAGTGAGAGCGAGGAAGCCGACGTCGAGGCCGAAGAAGAGTCCGCCGACGAGGATGAGCACGAAGAGCAGCAATGTCAGGGTGTTCTTCGTCGTCCACGAGCCCGCATTCGTGTGGAGGTCTTCGGCCCCGGTTGAGCCGCCGTCATGTCGGAACAGCCGCTTTCCGCCGAAGACGAAGAAGGCAACGACGTTGAGTGCAAGGTTGAATGCGAAGGTGACGAGGAAGACGGGAAGAGGATCGACCCCGATTCCCTGGCCTTCCAGCACGCCATTGACGATCGAGAAGTACACCGCCAGGGGCGAGAAGCCACCTGCATTCGTGCCGTTGATGATCGACAGACCGATGAGCACAGGATTGATCCGGTAACGCGTCGCGAATGCGAGACCCACCGGAATGAGGATCGCGTTCGTTGCCGCCGAGATCGCCCCAGATCCGGTGATGACGGCGGCGAGGAGGAAGAACACCCATGGAATGAGCGCGGCACGGCCGCTGACCAGTCCGACGGCGCCATTGACGACCCGGTCGACCGTGCCATTCGTGCGAGCGAGTCCGAAGAAGAAGGTGACGCCGACGAGAGTGACGAGCAGGTTCCCGGGGAAGCCGGCCGAGATGTCCTTGGCCTCAAGAGAGAAATAGAACGTGCCGAGCAGGAAAGCGGCGACGAGAGCGACGGCGCCCATGTTGATCTTGCGCCACATCGCTAATGCGAAGATGGCGACAAGACCGACCACTCCGACGATTTCGGGAGTCATTTGATGTCCAATCGGTAGGTGAAGCCCAACGCGTGTCCGCGGCTGGTGCGGTATTCGACAGGTGATCCGAGCAGGTTGCGAGCGATGCGCTCGATACGGACGACGGGATCCGCGGCATCGATGCCGAGGAACTCGGCGTCCTGCTCGGTGGCGGGATCGATGTGGAGCACTTCCGAGGCCGATGTGATCGTCTCGCCGCAGCGTGTCTCGTACATGGGGTAGAGGAGAGGTTCGAATTCGGCGGCAGGGAGGTCGACGAGACTCTCGAACCGGGGAAGCGGAAGGTGGATGGTCTCGAGGAGGCGCGGAGTGCCCTCGAAGATCCGGTGGCGGTCGATGACGAGGACCTGGGCGTGATCGTCGAGTTCGAGGGCGGCTGCGACTTCGGTTGCCGCCGGGCGCACCTCGGTGCTGATGATCCGGCTCTCGGGGAGACTCCCGGGATCCTCCCCATGTCGGAAGAATCGAGTGAAGGAACTCGTGAAGTCAACGCGTCTGACGAACGTTCCGCGCCCCTGCTCGCGAACCAGGAAACCTTCGACGGCGAGCTCGTTGAGCACCCTGCGCATCGTGCCGATGGAGATCCCGTACTCGTCGGCGAGGCGACGCTCCGGGGGGAGAGGGGTTTCGGGGTCCCATTCCCCTTCGGCCATGCGTCGCTTGAGATCATCACTGACCAGGACGTGGAGAGGGAGGCGTGCATCGCCGGACAACTGTGTCATGGCGATCACGATAGACGATAAAGCTATATAGGTCTATAGCTTTACAGCAATCGGACGGATAGAGTCGCTCTATGACTGCGATGCATGAGCTGCTTTTCGATCCTCCTTGTCCAGGTCCGGGCGACTACCACGCTCACATCTTCCGTGCGGGCGAGTCAGCCGCTGCCCACCCGCGGTATGTCCCCGACTATGATGCCGGGCTCGCCGAGTACCTGTCTGTGCTCGACCAACAGGGACTCGAGTGGGGCACACTCGTTCAGCCCAGTTTCCTCGGCACGGACAATTCCCTGCTGCTCGAGGCCCTCTCGGCTCAACCCGACCGGCTGCGGGGTGTGGTCGTCGTCGACGAGACGACTCCGGCGGCGACGTGCGCTGACCCCGACTCCTGGCACACGCTCGGTGTGCGCGGGGTGAGACTCAACCTCATCGGAGGGAAAGCTCCCGATCTGGAGGGCTCGCCGTGGACGGAATTCCTGCTCCGGATGGCTCGAACAGGGTGGCATCTGGAGGTCCAGGCGAACGCCGAGCAGCTCAGGGAGCTTGCCCCGGTCATTCCTGCCCTTCCCTGCCGTATCGTCATCGATCACCTCGGTCTTCCCCGCAATGTCGACTTCGATGCCCATCCGCTGTCGCGGTTGATCGCGTACGAGCATCTATGGGTGAAGGCCTCGGGGCGTTATCGGTCCCCGCTTGGATGCGCCGACGCGTTTCTCTGCGCACTGCTCGACAGGGGATTCACCCGGGTGGTCTTCGGCAGCGATTGGCCGCACACCCGCTTCGAAGGCTCTGCGGAGGGGGCTTGGGACTGGGCTCTGAGGCCCGAGCTGCAGCCAGGAGTGTAGGCCTCACGGCGGTCGCGTCGACGATTGCCTATCAGTCGTCAGTTCAGCCGTCAGCTGTCAGGCTTCCGGCGCTGACTGTTCGACGAGTCCGACCAGATTGCCTTCGCTGTCCCGGATGAATGCCTGCCACTCCTGGGTGCCGGCTTCGCCGAGGCGGTCGTCCGCATGTTCGAAGATGACGTGAGGCTCGCCCTCGATGGTCACGCCCGCCTCCCGCAGCCGCTCGACCCGTTCGCGGAGATTCGGGACCTCGAGGTAGATCAGTGCCGACGGCGCTCCCCGCTCGAGCAGCAGACGGGTCGAGCCGACCATGAAGAAGAGCAGCCCCGGCGGGTCGAAGCGACCGGCCGGGGCCGACCCGAGCAGCTCGGAGTAGAACCTTTCGGCGCGGTCGAGGTCATCGGCGTGCTGGGCGATCTGGATCAGTCTCACGGCTTCCCCTTGGCAGAGCGGGCGGTGGCAGTGACAGCCGCGCTCGGTCACGCTCGTTTCGAGCGCATCGCGTGGACCTGGGTGAGCGCAGTGTCCTCACTCAGGCGACGGTACTCCTCGCTGCCGATCGGGACCAGGGCGATCCGGCTGGATCCGTCGTGGTGGATGCCGAACCCGTGGGTCTTCGGCAGAGGAGAGGCGCGGAGGCAGGCCTGTGATCTGGTGAAGAACTCCCTGCGCGCCGTCGCGCGTTGATCGTCGCTGATGCCCTTGCGGATCGCGTGGACCTCGAACAGGAGGTCGTCGGATGTCATCGTGTAGGGGCGCTCGATGAGCAGCTCGTACTGGAGCTGAGCGATCGACGGCTTCTCCCGAGTCATGGGCACCTTGGGCGAAGTCAGCGCGGAGTCCTGCGCCACCCGGATGAACGTGTTCGTGCAGTTGGTCGTCATGACTGCATTATCGATGAGCCGACGGTGACATGACTTGGAGAAATCCGACTCATTCCTCCAGCAGCGCCCGGATGTCGTCGACGCTGATCGCCGAGCTGAACGCCTCACCGTCGTCCATGAGAGAGGTGAAGAGCTCGGCCTTCTTCCGCTGCAGGGCGACGACCTTCTCCTCGATCGTGCCCTCGGACACGAGCCGGTAGACCATGACGCTCTTCGTCTGCCCGATGCGATGGGTGCGGTCGATGGCCTGCGATTCGGTGGCGGGATTCCACCACGGGTCCATGAGGAAGACGTAGTCGGCCTCGGTGAGGGTGAGGCCGAATCCGCCGGCCTTGAGGCTGATGAGGAACACCGGGGCGCTCCCGGTCCGGAACGACTCGATGACCTTGGCCCGACTGCGGGTGGAGCCGTCGAGGTAGGCGTACTCGACGCCGCGGGCGTCGAGCTGTGCGGCGATTCGCTCGAGGAAGCTCGTGAACTGGCTGAACACCAGCGCCCGGTGACCTTCGGCGATGACATCGTCGAGGTGGTCGAACAGGGCCTCGAGCTTGCTCGAACCCACATCATCGTGGGCCGGATCGACGAGGCCGGGATCGAGGGCGAGCATCCGCAGCAGCGTCAGCGAGCGGAAGATGGCGAACCGGTTCTTGTCGAGGTCGTCCATGAGGCCGAGCAGCTTCTTCCGCTCCCGCTGCAGGACCGCGTCGTAGAGCTTGCGATGCCGCGGCCCGAGCTCGACGGTCAGGACCTGTTCCTGCTTGTCGGGCAGCTCCGCGGCGACGAGCTCCTTGGTGCGGCGCAGCATGAAGGGCCGGACCCGCTTGCGCAGGGTCTCCATCCGCTCCGGCGCCTCACCGGATTCGATCGGACGCACGTACTCTTCACGGAACTTGGCGCGGGAGGGGAACAGTCCCGGTGAGACGATCGAACTCAGTGACCACAGGTCCGTCAGCGAGTTCTCCATTGGGGTGCCGGTGATCGCCAGTCGGAACGGGGCCCTGACCGCGCGGGCGGCCTGATGGACCTTGGCCGCATTGTTCTTGACGAACTGGGCCTCATCGAGGATGAGCCCGGCCCACTCGACCGCCTGGAACGACTCGACGTCGAGGCGCAGCACCGCGTACGAGGTGATGACGACGTCGCTGGCCTCGATCTCCTCCTCCAGCGGGGTCCGGCGCTTCTTCGTCGTCGCCTCGATGACGCGCACCCGCAGGTCGGGGGTGAACTTCGCCGCCTCGAGCTTCCAGTTGCCCACCACCGAGGTGGGGGCGACGACGAGGAACGGTCTGGTCTCCGTCGTCCTCGTGTGGGCGATGAGCGTCAGCGTCTGGATGGTCTTGCCCAGTCCCATGTCGTCGGCGAGGATCCCGCCGAGGTGGTGCGCCCACAGGAACGCCAGCCACCGGAATCCGTCGAGCTGGTACTGGCGAAGATCCGCATGCACGGTGTCGGGGACGGGCACCTCGGTGATCGGTTCGGACCCCGACAGGGCGCGCACGGACTCCTCCCAGCCGCTCGCCTCATCGGTCTCATCGGCGATGTCCTCGAGCTCGGCCCACAGCCCGGCTTGGTACCGGCTGATCGTCGGCTCCTGCGGAGACCATTCGGACAGGGCCTGCGCCTCGGTGAGGAGCTCGCGCAGCTTCTCGAAGCTGGGATGGTCGAGGGAGAAGTAGGTGTGATCGTCCAGGAGCAGGTGATCCTGCCCCGTGGCAAGGGCCCGGAACAGGTCGACGAACGGCACGAGAGTGTCGTCGACGGTGATCTCGAAGCCGAGATCGAACCAGTCGTTGGTCTCGGTTTCGGCCGTCGTGACCGTGACGTGGGGAGCGGCGGCGAGCTCCTGGTACTCGGGGCGGGTGCCCTCGATCTGCACCTCCACCTCGGCGAGGGCGTCGAGCTGCGGGAGCACGTGGGAGGCGAATTCCGCGGTGCCGATGCCGATGAGCTCCTCGCGCGGCTGGGTGCCGATGCTCGGCCAGATCGCGCGCACCTCGGCGAGGACGTCCTTCTCTCGCTGCGCGTCGCGGTTGTCGCCGGGGACGGGGATCAGGTGCAGGATCCGGTCGGGATTGTGATAGTGCCAGGACCAGCTCAGCTGCAGTCGGTTGCTGTGGCCGAACGCAGCGATGAGGTGGAGCCGAGGGGGTTGGAGCTCGGGGAGCTCGACGGACTCGTCGCTGCTGATCACCGGGGTGCTCAACTGGATCTGCGGGTAGAACGCGTCGAAGAACTGCTCGGTGTCGCCTTCGGGGACGTCGATGGGGGAGGGGTCGACGAGGAGGCCGTGCTGTTCGGCGGTCAGTGGCGTTCGGGCCGGGGCGAGCGCGAGGTCGATCGTCGTGCCGTCGACGTTGAGGCAGTAGAAGCCGTGGTGCCCGATCGGCATCGCGGTACCGGACTCGTACGTCCGATCGTCGACGACGACCTGGGGCGAAAGGCGCAGCCCCGCGGCGTGGCGGCGGGTGTCGAGGCGCAGCTGTCCAGCGGGTGCGCGGCGGATCGAGAGCCCCTTGGTCAGACCGACGAAGGCGATGTCGAGCTCCTCGGCCCAGTCCAGCAGCGAGAACAGCAGGGGGCTGTCGAAGGTGTCGAGTTCGAGCTCATCGGAGCGTCCGAACGGGGCCGTGTAGACGGCGGCATGGAGTTCGGCGAACTGAGCGAACCAGTCGGACTGCGCGCGGTCGAGATTGAGGCTCGAGCGTCCGCCGACGAGCGTCCCCCAGTTGAGGTTTCCCTTGATCCAGTTGTTCTTCTTGCCCGGCATGAGAGGGCGCAGGACGAGGCTGGGGAGGACGCACTGCCGGAGGTCATCGGCGGTGAGCGGCGTCGTGGGGGTGTGCGAGTACCAGCTTCTCGTCGGTCGGGTCCGCAGCTCGAAGCCCAGACCCAGCGGAATGGTCGGCTGTCGACTGTGCGGTCTGGTCGAGAAGCGCTCCAGGCGGGACTGCCATTGCGGCACCTGCGGTGCTGATCCCGCCCTGCCGTCGGACTTCGTCCGTGCCAGCGAACTCAGCGTCGTCACACCTGCGGTGCTGGAGAGCTCGCTGATGAGGTGGGCGCGGCTGCGTTCATTGCCGGCCATGAGGACCGCGGCGACGTGCTTGCAGTTGAACCCCACGGGGCAGGTGCAGTCGCCTTCCTCCGGGAGGGCCGAGTGCTCATCCTCGTTGTAGTCGACGGAGATCCGGACCCGGTACGGCTGGGGCGCATTGCCCGTGACCTCGCCGAACAGGCACCATTCGTCGTCGCTCCAGCGCACGGAGAGGACGTGTCCTCCTCGGGCGTAGGCAGAACCGCGCTCGAACGAGGCATGGCCGACGAGGGAGATGATCTCGGGAGGCGGAACGAACGGGGGGACTGTGCTCACGCCCCCATTGTCTCAGCGCAGCCTGACACCGCGGTCAGAGACGGTGTGCAGGGATCGCAGGCGCGCCGGTCAGAGGCGGTGCGCAGGGACCGCAAGGCTCGGCGATCACAGGTCGAGCGCGATCCGCGTGCCGCGGGCGCGGGAGACGCAGATCATCATCGTCTCCTGCGCGGCGTGCTCCTCGGGGGAGAGGACGGAGTCGCGATGCTCGGCCTCGCCGTCGAGGATGACCGTCTCGCAGGTGCCGCAGGTGCCCTTCTGGCATGAGCTCAGGGTGCGGATGCCGGCTCGATTCAGCGCCTCGATGATCGAGCACCCGGAGGGGACGGCGACCTCGGACCCGTCGCCGAGTTCGACGACGAATGACCTGTCGGACGTCGCCGAGGCGGTTGGGCCGAGCGGACTGTGCGCGGCCGCGGTCGCGGTAGCCGGTCCGATGGTGGTGCCGGTTCCGCGCGATTCTCGCCGATCGGTGCTCATGACGGTGTCGAAGTCCTCGCTGATCACGGCGACCGCCGGGTCGTCGGCGAATCCGACGTCGAGTGCGTGCATGAGGGGGAGGGGGCCGCAGGTGTAGACGGTCACCGTCGATTCAGGTCCTCCGCTGTCGACCGAAGCCGGTGCGTCGTGCTGCGCGACCCACCGGCGAACCGCTCCGACGGCATCGGGCCGTCCGGATTCCTCCGTGCTGTGAACCGTGACCCTGCCCGTTCCGTAGCTGCGCTCAAGGTCCTCGGCGAAGGCCATCGACTCGCGCCTGCGGCCGACATAGAGAAGATGCCAGTCGACACCCGCCTCGGCGGCAGCGGACACCATCGCCGTGATCGGGGTGATTCCAATGCCTCCGGCGACGAAGAACGCGGGGCCGTTCCCGCGATAGCCGAAGGTGTCGCGAGGGCCGCGAACGAGCGCGGAGGTGCAGGCGGGAAGGTTCTCGTGGAGCCAGAGGGACCCGCCGCGACCGCTCCGTTCACGGAGGATCGCGAACCGGAGCCGACGCTGAGCCTTCTTTCCCGGCTGAGTGGTCTCTGATGACTCGGCGGCAGCCTCTGGCGGCTCGCCCGAGCCGACCGGTGTGACAAGCGAATAATGCCGGATCGCCGGACCGTCCGGCAGAGGGATCGCCACTTCGAGGTGGGACCCTGGCGCGAAGGACGCGGTCGCCTCGGCGGGGGAGAGCTCGACCAGGAGGACGTCAGGGGTGATCAGCCGGGTCCGCGTGATCGTGA
>JAPSIC010000071.1 GCA_031179165.1 Brevibacterium sp. | reverse complement strand
GAGAGGCCTCCATCGTCGCTCTGGCGGGTCGGAAGGGCGCGGTCACCGTGGCCACGAACATGGCCGGTCGCGGCACCGACATCATGCTCGGCGGCAACGCCGAATTCATCGCCGTGAGCGAGATGGAGAAGCGCGGACTCGACCCGCACGACAACCCGGAGGAGTACGAGGCGCAGTGGCAGGACGTGCTGCACGCCGCCGAGGAGAAGGTCAGGGCCGAGGCGGAGGAAGTCACCGAGCTGGGCGGGCTCTATGTGCTGGGCACCGAACGCCACGAATCCCGACGCATCGACAATCAGCTCCGCGGCCGCTCCGGACGCCAGGGCGATCCCGGTGAGAGCCGGTTCTACCTGTCCCTGACCGATGACCTCATGCGCCTGTTCGGCTCGGGCGCGGCCGAGCGCATCATGGCCACGGCGAATGTGCCCGACGATGTGCCGCTCGAATCGAAGATGGTCACCCGGGCGATCCTCTCGGCCCAGACCCAGATCGAGCAGCGCAACGCCGAACAGCGCAAGAACGTCCTCAAGTACGACGACGTCCTCAACCGTCAGCGCACCGTCATCTACACCGAGCGCCGCAAGGTCCTCGACGGTGAGGACCTCGCCGAGCAGGTGGCGAAGTTCCGCGAAGAGGTCATCGACGCCTATGTGGCCGAGGCGACCACGGGTCCCGTCGAGGAATGGAAGCTCGACGAGCTCTTCGAGGCCCTCGGCAAGATCTACACCCCATCGATCACCGAGGAGGACCTCGCCGAGGAGGTCGGGGGTCTGGGCAAGCTGACCAAGAACCGCCTCAACCAGGAGATCCAGGCCGACATGGCCCTCTTCTACCGCCAGCGTGAGGAGGAGCTCGGAGAGGACGCCACCCGCGAGCTCGAACGTCGCGTCGTGCTGTCCGTGATCGACAAGCGCTGGCGCGAGCACCTCTATGAGATGGACTACCTGAAGAACGGCATCGGCCTACGCGCGATGGCGCAGAGGGATCCGCTGGTGGAGTACCAGCGGGAGGGCTACGAGATGTTCAAGACCATGCAGGACGGGATCAAGGAGGACGTCGTCCGCCTGTCCAACACCCTCAAGGTCACCGTCAACCAGCCGGCCGAATCCGGCGACGGCTCCGAGGTCGAGGTGGATGCCGCCGAACTGCGCCACACGACTCCGAAGATGCAGCTGACGGCCCCCTCGGTCGACGGGTCGGACTCGACCTCGAGCGATGAGGGCGAGGAGAAGCCGCAGGTGGCCAACCGGGCACAGCGGCGGCAGAAGAAGAAGGTCAAGCGCTGATCCGACTCTGAGCGGCAGCGGCCCTACATCGTCTGCAGCGCAGTCATCGTCCACCGGGTGGTGAGCAGTTCCAACCGGACTGCCACCGCCCGGAAGCGGTTGTGGGTGCGGACGACGACGGTCACCTCGGCGACCCTGTCATCGATCCGGCACACCCGGGCACTGCCCGCCTGCACCCTCCGGCGAGCACCGAGCCCGTCCGGCGGTCTGGCCGGGGCCAGTTCCGCGCGCAGCTGAGCGCGTTGGTCGATCTTCTCCAGCAGCTCACGGTCGACCCACCGGGCCACCGACTCACTGCGACGGACTCCGGCGAAGATCTCCAGGCAGGCCACGGCCAGGGACTTCGCCGTGGCGGCGATGCGGGCGTCGTCACCGTCGTCTGGCCGCACCGGCGTCGCCGGCGTCCTGCGGTCGAGTGTGCGGGGCGGCTCGGCCGCACGGGGGCGGGTGAGCACCAAGGGGGCGGTCATGGCTCGATCTCCAATCGTTGGCCGGGCATGATGAGATTCGGATCGGGGCCGATCACGTCCCTGTTGTCGGCGTGGATGTCACGGACCCGCGCAGCGGTGGCCGGACCGTCCTCGCCATGAGCGGCCGCGATCGACCACAGGCAATCACCGGCTCGGATCGTGTACGTTCGCCCGTCGTGGCCGGCTGGTCCATCCCGACTCTCGGAACCCTCGTGATCCCCACCGTCTGAGGGGGAGTCCTCCTCGTCCGACTCGCCTGCGGGGGAGTCCTCCTCGTCCGACTCGTCTCCGGGGGAGTTGCCCTCGTCCGACTCGCCTGCCGGGGAGTCCCCCTCGTCGGGATCGCCTCCGGGAGGACCCGAGGGCCAGGCGGGGTCGGCGGGAGGAGCCGGCTCGTCGTCCGCGGGCTCGTCGTCGGCCGGAGTCGTGGGCCAGCCGGGATCGGACGGCGGAGGGTGCGCTGCCGCGGCGGTGGTGTGCGCTGGCGCGGCGACCGACACCCCCTCCGACCCGGGATGCGGCGTCGCGTGGACTCCCTGGGCGACCAGACCCGCCGAGACCGCAGCGAGCAGACTCGAGCGCAGCAGCAGGGGGCCGGCGCGCAACAGCGCCGAGGCCAGCCGTGCGCGCAGACGGCCGCGGGGGAGCAGGCGAAGTGCCAGGGCGAGGAGGGAGACGAGACCGATCCGGCTGAAGCCGGCGGCCGCGGTGCCCACGATGATGAGCACGAGCAGATCCGCGGTCGTCGTCGGAGCGGCCGACCGAGCCACGACGAGGGAGAACGTCCCGAGGAGCGCCAGCCAGCACGAGGCGCAGGCGAACAGTGGATACACGGCAACCGCCCTTCATCGGGTTGGTTCATCAACCATGCACTATGATCGCGTTTGATGTCAATAGATGCTCTGTGTTCATCGAATCTGGGGACTATTTCCGCAGAGAAGTCTCTTGCCAGGGACCTGAGGGTGGGGCAGGCTTCACCCTATGGACGACCGGATCGACGCGCTGCTCTCGGACCTCGAGGCGATGCACAGCACTCGGGAGGTGCATGCCAGGCGAGGCGAGCTGGCCGAGGAGCTGGCGGCCCAGGCGGCAGAACGGACTCTGGCCGAGAGGCTGCGGGCGACGCTCGGTCGACCCGTCCAGCTTCGGGCCGCCGGACGTGAGATCTCCGGCACCGCCTGCTTCCTCGGTGCGGGGATACTCGTGGTGACGGGAACCGAGACCGTCGTCGTCGCCCTGGACAGCATCGTCGAGCTCAGGGCATCGATTCGCAGACATCACCAGGTGCCGGACGGCCTCGAACGCCTCGGCCTCGGCTCAGCGCTGCGGCGGCTGAGCGCCGCCAGGGAGGAGCTGACGGTGGTGCTCAGCGGGGACCGCGGAACGATCCGCGGGCACGCCGAGATGGTCGCGGCCGACTACCTCGAGACCGCTGGGAGGATCATCCCGTTCGGCTCGATCGCCCTCGTGTCAGCGCGGATCAACCCCTTCGAGTGAGCGCGGTCATGGGATCACTCGTCGATGGAGCCGGACTTGATCTCGTGCTCGGTCCTCTCGTACATGCGCTGGATGTAGGCTTCGATCTCCGACTTCTCGACCCGCCACTGGCCGCGCCCGCCCACCTTGATGGCGCGCAGGTCGCCGGTGCGCACCAACGCGCGGGCCTGGGCGATCGAGACATTGAGCAGGTCGGCCACATCGGTGAGTGGCAGGAAGCGATTTTCGACAACCATGAGAGGCCTTTCTCTTTCACCGGTGATCTGATTTTTGCCAAAAGCATTGCTTTGACCTCATTTGATGCTCAATACTATCACTACTACGTGGTTTCCGTCAGAGAAATCCAGGGGATTCAGGGGATGCAATGGAGCTCTCTCAACGTTTCCGCCGGCCGCGCTGGACCGACGCCCGTCTGCTCATCGGGGCGGTCCTCGTCGTCCTCGCCATCGTCGCGACCTTCCTCCTCGTCGATGCCGCGACATCGACGTCGCGGGTCTGGGCCACCGCGTCCGCCCTCGTGCCCGGCCAGGAGATCGGCACCGATGATCTGATCGTCGCCGAGGTCAATCTGGCCGACGTCGGCGACAGGTACGTCTCCGCCGAGACCCCTCTTCCGCCCGACTCGAGTGTGCGCACTGTGGTCGCTCCCGGTGAGCTGCTGGCCGCCTCGGTGCTGGTTGCGCTGCCGGAACTGCAGGGCAGGACCGTGGCGATCGACGTCGCCGGGTCGGTGCCGACCGGAGTCGAGACAGGAAGCCTCGTCGACGTCTGGGCGGTGCCCGAATCGAACGGCCTCGATGCGGTCGAAGCCGAGCCCGCCCAGATCGTGTCCTCGGCTCCGGTCGCGAACATCAGCCGCGAGACGGGAAGCTTCGGGGTCGGCGACGGTGCGCGGATCGAGGTCTTCGTCCCAACGGACGAGCTGGCCGGGCTGCTCAGGGTGCTCGACGGCAACAGCATCCTGTCCGTGGTCGCAGCCCCCGGAGCCGCGACAGGGGGAGGCCGATGACGCAGGTGCTGCTGGCCGTCGACTTCGAACTCGACCTCATCCTGTTCGAACTCCTCAGCGAGGTCGACGACGTGAGAATCGTCGCCCGGCCGGCAGACGAGGTCGAGCTCCTCGCCCACGCCCGGACGGGGAGCGCCGACGTCGTCATCGTCGGGCAGTACTTCCCGGGACTCGACTCCGACGTCATCGCCGCTCTCACGGCCGCCGGAACCAAGGTCCTCGGGTTCGGCAGCGACGCCCGTGCCCTCGAGTCCCTCGGGGTCGGTCGCAGCATCGACTCGAGCGCGGATCCGGCGGCGATGCGCTCGGCCCTCGACGAGGTCCTCCACTCGACCGTCGTGCCTCCCCGTCCCAGTCGTCCGCCGGGCGCAGACCGCGCGACCGGACGGATCATCGTGGTGTGGGGGACGGGCTCGTCCCCCGGCCGCACCGCCACGGCGATCAACCTCGGTGACCAGGCCGCCCGGCAGGGACACCGGACGGTCGTCGTCGACGCCGACACGGTGTCGGCGATGGTCGCGACCACCCTGGGACTGACCGAGGAGTCCTCCCATCTGGCGAGCCTGTGCCGGCGTGAGGCCGAGAGGAACCCGCCGCTGGAGGTCGCCGACGTCCCGCACGCCGTCGTCTCCGCGAGCCTCCACGCGATCACCGGCCTGACCCGAGCCGACAGATGGCCCGAGGTGCGCGCCGGGACCCTGACCGCGGTGCTGGGGCGCCTGGCGACGATGTACGACCTCGTCATCGTCGACGTCTCCGACCGGTGCGACCCCGACGACGACTTCGCCGACCCGTTCTACGATCGGCACTGCGCGACCCGGGCGGCGCTGGAGGCGGCGGACACGGTG
The DNA here is from genome assembly GCA_031179165.1 of Brevibacterium sp. Lineage (GTDB taxonomy): Bacteria > Actinomycetota > Actinomycetes > Actinomycetales > Brevibacteriaceae > Brevibacterium. Next base: position 11,613 of record JAPSIC010000071.1, on the reverse strand, counting down.
CTCGTCCTCGCCGCGGGGGACCCGATCGGCCTGCAGCGCCTCGTCAAGCTGCTCGGCACCGAGCGCGCCGAGAAGATCAGGACGAAGATGCGCCTGGGCATCACGAAGGTCCGGGCGGGCGCCGTGGGCCATCATCCCGCAGACCGGATCAGGGAAGTGCTGACGCGATTCATCAGCGCCTCTCCCGACTTCGTCTTCAGCGACGACCGGGCCGGGCTCGACGCCGCTATGCTCGCCGGCCTGACCCTGCACGAGACGAGCCCGAAGTCGCAGCTGAGCCGTGAGTTCGCCGAGGCGGTCGCCGAACTGGTTCCCGCGCGCTCACGCAGAACCGGCCGCAGCGGCCGCACCGGCAGGGGGCGGTGGGGTCGCAGAGCCGCGACGACCTAATATGAGGACATGGCCATCCGCTGCTACATTCCGACGACCCTGTCCGCGCTCGAGGCCGGAGTGGGGACGGGCTGCGCCGTCGCTCCCGACGCCCATGGCCGCGGTCTGCGCGGCGAGGAGGGGGAGGAGCGGGAGTTCGACGCCCTGTGCATCGCCGCCGCGCTCGCCGCCGCCGAGTCCCTCCAGGCCGGCGATCCGGCGGGGGCAGGCGCCTCACCGCGCGCGGTGGTCGCCTACGACGCCCCCGAGTCGAGCCCGCGAGACGGGCTCACCGCGGGGTTCGAACTCATCCGTCTCGAGACCGTCGACCCGACCGCGATGGTCAGCATCCACGTCGACGAGCCCGAGGTCTGGGACCGGGCTGTGGCTCTGGCCGGAACCGAGGGGCACGAGGCGGCCGAGGACCACCTCGGCGACTCGGATCTGCTCTGGTACGACATCACGGAGCTGCCGGAGCTGCTGCGGCGCTGAGCCGGACTCAGGCTGTGAATGTCGCCAGCCGCTGACCCAGCTTCTTCTCGAGCACCGGGGCGACGGCGGATTCGATCATCGAGCCGAAGATCGGCACCGACGAGCTGATCTCCGCGCGCACATCCACGACGGTGCCGGCTCCGGTCCCGGTCGCATCCCGGTCGGTCAGGTCGATGAGCGCATCGATCTCGACGGGCACTCCCGCGGCATGAGCGCTCATCCGAACCTCCGTCGACGCGCCGGCGTCATCGCCGGGCAGCAGGTAGACCTCGACCAGCTCGGCTCCGCTCGGGAGCCGCGACGCCAGTGCCTCGGGCAGATCGGAGGCCGACATCGGCGTCGTCACCTCGACCTTGGTGTCGGCGTCGAGGCGTTCGAGGCGGGCACGTGAACCCAGCGATTCCCAGATCGAGACGTCGGAGAGCCGGGCCAGGAATGCCGACCTGTCGGCGGTGGTCTCACGGTGCAGAGTCAGAGTTCGCATGCTCCCAGTCTGCCAGCCTCCCCGGCTCCCGCCGCCGATGACCCCCGGCGTGCCTTTCCCGACGTTTGAGCATAGTGTTGGTGGTGGCGGTTCTGTCTCGGATCGCATTTACTGTTGTGCGTTGATCGTAGAGGTGACAAGGTGTCTCAGGTCTCATATTCGGAACTTGCAGAAGAGTGGAGGAAGCTCAAGGGGCAGGCCGCCCCGGAGAACTTCATCGAATCGTACTTTCCGCGTTTTGACCCGGGCGCTCCCGAGACCGAGCCGCAGGCGATGGCCGCCGCCGCGGCGCGCCACTACGCCCTCGGCCTCGAATACGACGGCACGACTCCCGCCATCGCGATCTGGAACCCCCCGGTCGACTCCCCGGAGTTCATCGGCAACCACACCGTCATCGCCATGGTCCTGGGCGACATGCCCCACCTCGTCGCCTCGGTCGTCAACGACCTGGCCTCGAGCGGCCACGCCATCCGCCTGGTCCACCACCCCATCCTCGCCGTCGACGGGCACGGATCGAAGCTCTCGGTGCTGTCCCGCGCAGAGGCGCCCGCCGTCTCCGCCGACACCGCCGGGATCCCGATGGTGAGCGAGATGACCGAGGCCTCCGGCTCCGACATGCCCGAGCAGCAGTCGTGGATCCGGATCGAGATCGACCGCGTCCCCGACGAGGAGTTCGGCGAACTCGAGGAACGACTGCGCAACGTCCTCGCCTACGTCAGCGCCGCCGCCGGCGATGCCCACGCGATGGCCGACAAGGCCCGCGAGATCGCGGCCGAACTCCAGGCCCACCCGCCGCGCCCCGAGCTGGCCGGGGAGGCCGAGTCCGCCGCCGAGCTGCTCACCTGGCTCGACGGGCACTTCACCTTCCTCGGATACCGCGAGTACGACTACTCCCAGACGGAGGGCCACAGCGAGCTCGAACCCATCGAGCACACCTCGCTGGGCATCTCTGCGCTGCGCCCGCTGACGAAGTCCCAGCTGAGCACGGCGGTGGCGGCGAAGGCGCTCGAACCCCATGTGCTGGTCCTGACCAAGGCGAACTCCCGCTCCCGGGTCATCCGCGGATCCTACATGGACTACATCGGGGTGAAGACCTTCGACGAGTCGGGGCAGATCGTCGGTGAGCGCCGCTTCGTCGGCCTGTTCAAGCCCGAGTTCTACAACGACAGCGTCCTCAACATCCCCATCATCAACCGCAAGGTCCGCAAGATCCTCTCCGCCAGCGGGTACCCCGCCGGCTCCCACTCGGCCAATGAGCTCCTCGGGATCCTCGAGACCTATCCGCGCGACGACCTCATGCACGACCGCACCGAGGCGATCTTCGACATCGTCATGCAGATCGTCGACATGCAGGAGCGCCGCCAGACCCGCGTGTTCATCCGGCGCGACCCCTACCAGCGGTTCGTCTCGGTCATCCTCTACCTGCCCCGCGACCTCTACGACACCGGCGCCCGCGTGCGGGTGCAAGAGGTGCTGCGCGGCTTCTACCACGCGCAGAGCGTCGACTTCGACGTGCTGCTGTCGGAATCCGCCCTGGCCCGCATCCACTTCGTCGCCCGCGTGTCCAGCGCGGGTGAGCTGCCCGAGATCGACGAGGACGCCGTCAAGAACCGGATCATCGGCGCCGTGCGCTCCTGGTCCGAGGACGTCCACGCGTTCCTCGCCCCGACGGAGAGGTGGGACACCGGCAACACCATCGCCCGGGCCAACTGGTGGTCGAGGGCCTTCCCGCCCAGCTACAAGGAACACCACACCCCGGCCGATGCGGTCGCCGATGTCGAGCGGTTCGAGGCGCTGGAGTCGGGCAGCGGTCCCTCCGTCCACCTCTATCAGCCCGCCGCCGACGACAACGCCTCGGTCCGGCTGGCCCTCTACCGTCTCGAGAGGATCGGGCTGTCCGAGGTGCTCCCGTTCCTCACCGCGTTCGGCGCCACGGTCCTCGACGAGCGACCGCACGAACTCGACATGCCCGACGGCAGCCACCGCTACATCTACGACTTCGGACTCAAGTTCGACGAGGACCTCGATGACGCCGACTACGAGCGGATCGCCGAGGCGTTCATGGCCGGCTGGGAGGGCAAGAAGGAGGCAGGGGTCTTCGACCGCCTCGTCGTCTCCGGCCTCGACTGGAAGCGGGTCACGATCATCCGGGCGCTGGGCAAGTACCTGCGCCAGGCCGGCTTCACCTACTCCGACGCCTACGTCGGCGAGGTCTACAGCGCCAATCCGATGATCTCCGGCCTGCTCGTCGACTACTTCACGGCGAAGTTCGACCCCGCGGTCGACGATTCGGCCCGTGAGACGACGATGGACGAGCTCAACGCGTCGATCGAATCCGCCCTCACCGAGGTGGCCAGCCTCGACGCGGACCGGGTGCTGCGCTCCTCCCTCGAACTGCTCCGCGCCACCGTGCGGACGAACTACTACCTCCACGAGTCCGGTGAGCTGCCGACGGCCCTCGTGCTCAAGATCCGTTCGAACGAGCTCAGCTTCGTCCCCAAGCCCAAACCGGCGCTGGAGATGTGGGTCTACTCGCCCCAGGTCGAAGGCGTGCACCTGCGCTTCGGCACGGTGGCCCGCGGCGGTCTGCGCTGGTCGGACCGTCGCGACGACTTCCGCACCGAGGTCCTCGGCCTCGTCAAGGCGCAGATGGTCAAGAACGCCCTGATCGTGCCCACCGGCGCCAAGGGCGGCTTCTTCCCCAAGCAGCTGCCCCCGATGAGCGACCGCGACGCCTGGATGGCCGCGGGACAGGCGGCCTATGAGGTGTTCATCGAGAGCCTGCTCGAGGTCTCCGACAACCTCGCCTACTCCGGCGGGACCCAGCAGGTCGTCCACCCCGAACGGGTAGTGCGCCACGACGGTGACGACTACTACCTCGTCGTCGCCGCCGACAAGGGAACCGCCCGGTTCTCCGACGTCGCCAACGCGATCGCCGAACGCCGCGGCTTCTGGCTGTCCGACGCCTTCGCCTCGGGCGGCTCCGTCGGCTACGACCACAAGAAGATGGCGATCACCTCACGCGGGGCGTGGAAGTCCGTCGAGCGGCACTTCCGTGAGCTCGGCCTCAACACCGCCGAGGACGACTTCACCGTCGTCGGCATCGGCGACATGAGCGGTGACGTGTTCGGCAACGGCATGCTGCGCAGCGAGCACATCCGCCTCGTCGCCGCCTTCGACCACCGCGACATCTTCCTCGACCCCAACCCGGACGCGGCCCGCAGCTTCGTCGAACGCCAACGCCTGTTCGACCTGCCACGCTCGAGCTGGCAGGACTACGACCGGGACCTGATCTCGGCCGGTGGCGGAGTCTTCCCGCGATCGGCGAAGTCGATTGATCTCAGCCCGGAGGCCGCCGAGGTGCTCGGAGTGACTCCCGGCGGACGCAGCCCCGCGCAGCTGATGTCGGAGATCCTCAAGGCCCCGGTCGACCTGCTCTACAACGGCGGGATCGGCACGTACATCAAGTCCAGCGACGAATCCCACGGCGACGTCGGCGACAAGGCCAACGACTCCATCCGCGTCGACGGGCGCGAGGTCCGCTGCCGGGTCGTCGGCGAGGGCGGCAACCTCGGCGTGACTCAGCTGGGCCGGGTCGAGGCCGCCCTGCACGGCGTGGCCATCAACACCGACGCCGTCGACAACTCCGCCGGCGTCGACAGCTCCGACCATGAGGTCAACATCAAGCTGCTGCTGCGGACCCTGCTCCACAAGGGCGTGTTCGAGGCCGACGACCGGGAGAAGGTGCTGCTGTCCTTCACCGAAGAGGTGGCCGAGAGCGTGCTGGCCAACAACTACGCGCAGAACGTCGTCCTCGGTGAGGCCCGGGCGCAGACGCGGTCGATGTCGGGCACCTACGGACGCATGCTCAGCTACCTGGAGCGGCATGCCGAGCTCGACCGGGGCGTTGAGTTCCTGCCCGGCGCCGACGAGCTCGCGCAGCGCGACTTCCCCTACTACGTCTCGCCGGAGCTGGCCGTGCTGCTTGCCTACGCGAAGATGCACGCCGCCGACGAGATCCTCGACAGCGAGGTGCCCGATGAGGACTGGATGAAGCGGGTGCTCGTCTCCTACTTCCCGGACGCCCTGGTCGCCAAGTACGGGGATCTCATTCCCGAGCACCCGCTGCACCGGGAGATCGCGACGACGAAGCTCGTCAACCGGATGGTCGACCGCGGGGGACTGACCTACGTCTACCGGATGCTCGAGGAGACCCCGGCCTCGGTGCCGCAGATCGCCCGCGTCTTCGTCGTCGTGTCCGAGATCTTCGATCTCGACGAGTTCTTCGACGCCGTGTGCGCCCTCGACAACGTCGTGCCGACCGAGGTGCAGGTCAAGCTCCAGCACGACTACGTGCGGCTGCTCGACCGGTCCTCCCGGTGGCTGGTGCAGCAGGCACCGGATACCCTCGACGTCGATTCCGGCATCGAGAAGTACGGTCGGGTGGTCAAGGCGCTGCGCGCCCGGGTGCCCGAGCTGGTGCGCGGCTACGACTCCGAGGTCATGGCCGCCACGGCCCAGGAGTACATCGACGCGGGCGTGCCGACGGATCTCGCCTGGCGGGCCGCGGCGCTGCTCGACGAGTTCGCCCTCCTCGACGTCGCCCAGCTGGCCTCCCGGTCGAGCGAATCCGCCGAGGACGTCGCCGAGGTGTACTACGCCGTCAACGACAAGTTCTCCGGTTCGCAGGTGCTCTCGCTCATCGGCGGTCTCGACCGCAGCGACCGGTGGTCGGCGCTGGCGCGGGGTTCGCTCCGCGACGACTTCTACTCCGCGATCCTGTCCGTCGCCGGCTCCGTGCTCTCGGCCACCGAGTCCCCGGTCTCGGGCACCCCGGAGGAGCGGGCCGATCAGCGACTGCTCGAATGGCTCGACCGCAACGAGACCGTCGCGGCCCGAGTCCTCGACACGATCGACACCGTGCTCGGTCTCGACACCGTGACCCAGGCGCCGCTGTCCGTGCTCCTGCGCATGATGCGCGGAGTGGCGCGGTCATCGGACTGGGAATCCGAGCACAGCGCCTGATGCTCGGGGAGCTCCTCGCCGCCGAAGGCATCACCGACGAATCGGATGTCGAATACATCCACCTGCTCGTCGGCGACTGGCAGCTGATCGCCGATCTGTCCTTCGCCGATCTCGTCCTGTGGGTGCCCTCGACCAGCGGGACCTACACCGTGGTCGCGCACACCCGCCCCACGACCGGGGCGAGCGTGTTCAACCGTGATCTCCTCGGAGCCCGGGCCACCGGTCTCGAACGCGAGCTCCTGAGCACCGCGATGCACGCCGACGGTCTGGTCAGCAGGGTGGCGGAGGCGAGGAGCATGGGCGTCAACGCCGCCACCGAGGACACGGCGGTGACCGCCGAGGCCGTGCCCCTGGTCCGCCACGACGAGACCATCGCGATCATGGTGCGCTACTCCGAGGAAGTGCGCAGGCGCGGATCGTCGCGGCTGGAGCGGTACTACCGTCAGGCGGCGATGTCCCTGCTGCAGATGATCGCCCAAGGAGCGTTCCCCGACCGGGACGCACCCACCGGTGCTCGCCACGGCGAACCCCGGGTGGGTGACGGAATCCTCCTCCTCGACCGGGATTCACACGTGACGTACGCGTCCCCGAACGCGGTGTCGCTCGTCCACCGCCTGGGACATGCGGGAGAGATCGAAGGGGTCTACCTCGCCGAGGTGGTCTCGAGTCTGACCGACGACCTCCGTCAGGTCGACGAGACGCTGCCGCTGGTGCTGACCGGCCGGGCGCCGTGGCGGACTGAGCTCGAGGTGGGGCGGATGAGCGTGTCCCTGCGGGCGATCCCGCTGACCGATCGCGGGGTGCGCACCGGCGCCATCGTGCTCGCCCGAGACGTGTCCGAGATGCGCCGCCGCAAACGGGAGCTCCAGTCGCGGGATGCGATGATCAAGGAGATGCACCACCGGGTCAAGAACAACCTGCAGACGGTCTCGGCGCTGCTGCGCCTGCAGACCCGACGCATCGACGAACCGGCGGCGAAGGCCGCCCTGTCCGAGGCGATGCGGCGCGTGTCGATCATCGCCGTCGTCCACGACGTGCTCAGCCAGGGCGTGGAGTCAGAGGTGGACTTCGACGAGGTCGTCGACAAGGGGCTGCGGCTGACCCCGGAGCTGACCAGTCCGCTGGTCCACATCACGCTCCGCCGCTGCGGCAGCTTCGGCACCATCTCCTCGGCGGACGCGACGTCTCTGGCGCTGGCGATCACCGAGCTGATCACGAATGCCATCGAGCACGGGTTCCCCGTCTCGGAGCAGACGAACCTCGCCCCCGGGGAGACCCTCGACGGCCATGTGTGGGTGACCCCGGAGCGCAACGGCGACCACCTGCGCGTGACGATCGCCGACGACGGAGTCGGACTCGGGGAGTCCCAGAGCCCGGGCAACGGTCTGGGCACCCAGATCGTGCGCACCCTGGTCTCGGCCGACCTGGCCGGTTCGATCCAATGGCGGGAGCGCGAGGGCGGCGGCACGGAGGCGATCCTCGACGTCCCGCTGCGCGCGGACTCCTACGACTGAGCGGATTGCCGCGACTGACCCGCCGACGGCCGGGACGACGAGACCCGGCCCGGTCGCGAGACGATGGTCCCTGCGACCGGGCCGGGTCGGTGTGGTTCGGATCGGCGCTCAGCCGGCGCGACGGGCGCGAGCCGCACGACGTTTGAGGGCGCGGCGCTCGTCTTCGCTCAGTCCACCCCAGACCCCGGCGTCCTGGCCGGATTCGAGGGCCCACTGAAGGCAAGTCTCTGCTACTTCACAGCGGCGACAGACGGTCTTGGCCTCCTCGATCTGGAGCAGTGCCGGACCGGTGTTTCCGATGGGGAAGAACAGTTCCGGATCCTCGTTGAGGCATGCGGCACGGTGTCGCCAATCCATGGTGACCTTTCGACGGTGGTGAAGATGAACTCGGTGCGCCGCAATGGCGGGCGCAACTCTCTCAGTCAAGGTTCACATACGCGACATGGGGGCACAAGGGTATGGCAGTGTGAAATGTCTGACAAATAATTCGCCCATTCTCCTGCTACAGGGGCCGTGGACGCAAATCGACTCGTGCCGCATCCATCATGGTGAGACGCCGGTTAGACTGACGGTGATCAGCACCGCACACCCGTGCCGACGGGCAGGAGACGACCCCGATGGAGGGCTCATGACAACTGAGGACCACTCACTTGCGCGCATCATCAGCGTAGCCGGACACACACCTCGGATCGATCCGGGCGCGTTCATCGCCGCCGGCGCCACCCTCGTCGGCAACGTCCATGTCAAGGCCGGCGCGAGCGTCTTCTACGGCTGTGTGCTCCGGGCGGAATCGGCTCCGATCACCATCGGCGAGGACTCGAACGTGCAGGACAACACCGTGATGCACACCGATGAGGGCCGGCCCGTGGTCATCGGGGCGCGGGTGTCGATCGGACACCAGGCGCTCGTGCACGGGGCAACCGTCGACGACGACGTGCTCATCGGCATGCACTCGACCGTCCTCAACGGCGCCCATATCGGCTCCGAGTCGCTCGTGGCCGCGGGAGCGATCGTGCTCGAGGGCACCGAGGTCCCGCCCCGGTCATTGGTCGCCGGAGTGCCCGCGAAGGTCCGCCGGGAGATGACGGCCGAGGGCGTGGAGAAGGTGCGCGAGAACGCCCGGTCCTACCTGCGGATCTCCGCCCTCCACCGCGACACCGCGGAGATCGTCCCCACCCCTTGACACCATTCGCCCTTCAGACCTGAGATTTGAGAGAATTGCCTCGTGAACACACAATTCGAATCCGCTGCAGATCGAGTCGTCATCATCGGTGGGGGACCGGGCGGCTATGAGGCCGCCCTCGTCGCCGCCCAGCTGGGTGCAGACGTCATGCTCATCGAGGCCAACAGGTGCGGGGGCGCGGCCGTCGTCACCGACGTCGTGCCATCGAAGTCGCTCATCGCCACCGCCGAGATGATGGACGAGATCTCGGGATCGCACAAGCTCGGCATCCGGGTCGCCGGAGTGGATTCGCCCGAGGCCGAGGGAGGCACGGTCAGCGCCGACCTCAAGGCCGTCAACAGACGGATCATGAATCTCGCCGACGCCCAGGCGACGCACGTCTACGAAGGGCTCGTCCGCGCCGGGGTCAAGGTCATCAAGGGCCGGGCGACCCTGTCCGATCGCGACCGGGTCAGGGTCGTCGAGGCCGGCGGCACCGAGTACGAGCTGGAGGCCTCGACGATCCTCCTCGCCGTCGGCGCCCACCCGCGGGAGCTGCCCACCGCCCAGCCGGACGGTGAGCGGATCCTCAGCTGGACCCAGCTCTACGACCTCGACTCCTTGCCCGAACACCTCATCGTGGTCGGGTCCGGCGTCACCGGTGCCGAGTTCGCCTCGGCCTACCGCGCGCTGGGTGCGCGGGTGACCCTGGTGTCGTCGCGGGAGAAGGTCCTGCCCGGGCAGGACGAGGACGCGGCCGATGTGCTCGAGTTCGTCTTCCGCAACAAGGGCATGAACGTCCTCTCCCGGTCCCGTGCCCAGGCCGTCGAACGCACCGACGCGGGAGTGCTCGTGACCCTGGCCGACGGCCGGCGGGTCGAAGGCTCCCACTGCCTGATGGCGGTCGGGTCGATCCCCAACACCACGGACCTCGGGCTCGAGGCGGCGGGGGTCAAGGTCGGCGACTCCGGGCACATCGTCGTCGACGGCGTCTCGCGCACCTCACGGCCGGGGATCTACGCCGCCGGCGACTGCACGGGTGTGCTGCCGCTGGCGTCGGTGGCGGCGATGCAAGGGAGGATCGCGATGTCGCACGCGCTCGGGGACGCGGTGCAGCCCCTGAAGCTGCGCAACGTCGCCTCGAACGTGTTCACCGCTCCGGAGATCGCGACCGTCGGGTTCACCCAGAGCGACTACCGGGACAACCCCACCGACATCGACACCGTGATGCTGCCACTGGACACGAACCCCAGGGCCAAGATGCTGGGCATCAAGGACGGGTTCGTCAAGATCTTCGCCCGCCGCGGCTCGGGCTCCATCCTCGGCGGAGTCGTCGTCGGACCGCGCGCCAGCGAGCTCATCCTCCCCATCACGATGGCCGTCGAGAACCGTCTGACCGTCGATCAGCTCTCGGCGTCCTTCGTCGTCTACCCGTCCGTGAGCGGGTCCCTGACCGAGGCGTCGAGGAAGCTGCACCGCCACCTCTGATCCGGGACGAACCGGCCGCGGCCGGTCGGCAGAGGTTTCTGCTCACCACCTGTCGATGTCGGCACTCCTCGCCCGTCATATCGATGTCGGGCAGTTCGGCCCGGCCCGAGACCTTCCTGCGAAAGGGGAGAACGATGAGGTATGCACTGCTGCTCATGGGCGCGCACCAGGATCCGGAATGCGGCGATCCGGCCGGCCCCGATCCGGCCGAGTTCATGAAGTTCGACCAGGAGATCACCGAGGCGGGCGTCGTCGTCGGCGGCTTCGCCCTCGAAGGTCCCGAGACCGCGGTGAGGGTGAGCGCGGACTCGACGTCCGAGGAGCTGCTGGTGACCTCCGGTCCGTTCGCGGAGACGGGGGAGTTCGTCGGCGGAAGCTATGTCATCGAGGTCGCCGACATCGACACGGCGATCGCCTGGGCCAAGAAGAGCCCGGGAGCGCGTGCGGGCCACATCGAGATCCGACCCGTCGCGGACTACTGAGCCGATGAGCGCCGGTCGGGACGAGACCACCGCCGCGGTCGCCTCCGTCCTCGCCCGGTTCGGGGCCGAGGACCGGTCGCGGCTGCTGGCGGTGCTCGCCCGACGATTCCATGATCTCGACCTCGCCGAGGATGTGCTCTCCGACGCGATGCTCAAGGCGCTGGAGACCTGGCCCGCGGCCGGGACCCCGGACAATCCCGCCGCCTGGCTGCTCACCGTGGCGAAGAACCGGGGCCTCGACATCGTCCGCGGCGACGCGGCGCGGGCGAAGCGACTGGCGGCGCTGCGGATCGAGGACGAGTTGGCGCAGGGGCAGGCCCGCGACCCTTCCGAGGATCTCGTCGAGTCCCTCGGCGTCGCCCGCATCCCCGACGAGAGGCTGAGCCTGTTCTTCACCTGCTCGCATCCGACCCTGAGGACGAGCGAGCAGGTGGCCCTCATCCTCCGCTGCCTCGGCGGCCTGTCGACGGCCGAGGTCGCCGCCGGCTTCCTCGTCGACACGACGACGATGCAGCAGCGACTGGTGCGGGCGAAGAAGCGCATCCGCGTCACCGGGATCCCCTTCCGCCGTCCCACCGACGACGAGGTGGCCCAACG
>JAPSIC010000207.1 GCA_031179165.1 Brevibacterium sp. | reverse complement strand
AGGGTTCCTCGAGTTCGATCTCCTTGGCAATGGAGACGCCATCGTTGGTGATGGTCGGTGCTCCCCACTGCTTTTCGAGCACGACATTGCGTCCGCGGGGTCCAAGGGTTACCTTGACCGCGTCCGCGAGCTGGTTGAGACCTGCTTCAAGTCCCCGACGAGCTTCTTCGTCGAATGCAATCATCTTTGCCATAGTGGCCTAGATCCTCCCTGATGGAGTGGAGCGGGATTCAGAGCAACCGTTCACGCCCGCGACGGCAGAGAGTGAGCCCGCATGTTCCATTCCACACGCGAACCACGCTCTCGAAACGATTGGTGGGTCCCTTGGCTTTCACCACTACTAGATTTAGCACTCTCCCCTTGAGAGTGCAAATAGATGACGTTTTCGGGCTGGCCGATCGGCGCGGATCCGGTGTTCGGCCGAGGGCGAAACCCGCTGCTCGACTTGTGCCGACGACCGACCGCGGCGGATGCTGTGGGGATGACCTCCCCCGATTCCGCCACTGAGGAGCAGGTCGGCCTGTGGCCGACGATGCTTCCGCTGCTGACGGCGATACTCGCCGGCGCACTCGGGGTGAGCATGATCAACACGGCCCTGCCGCGCATCGCCGCCGACCTCGACCTGGCCGACTCCGTCCGCGCCTGGGTCGTCGATGCCTACCCGCTGACCACAGCGGTGACGATCGTGGTCGCGGCCCGCCTCGGCGATCGTCTCGGCCGCAGGCGCATTCTCGTCGCCGGCACCCTCGGCTATGCACTCTCGTCAAGTCTGGCCGCCGCCGGCACCTTCCCGCTGCTCCTCATCGTCGCCCGGATCCTGATGGGGGCGTCGAGCGCCCTCATCATCGCCGGCGTCGTCGGGACGATCGGGACGCTGTTCACGGGCCGGAACCTCATCCTCGCCAACGGCCTGTGGGTGGCGGTGTACGGGCTGGGCAGCTCCGTCGGCCCCGTCCTCGGCGGCGTCCTGACCGAGGCATGGGACTGGCAGGCCGTCTTCCTCGCCTGCCTTCCCGTGGCGCTGACGGCCGCTGCTCTCACCGTCTTCTGTCTGGTCGAGACCTCGTCCCCGGGTTCGACGTCCCTCGATGCGCTCAGCGTGCTCAGCTGTGGTCTGGGCATCGGGGCGATCGTCTACGGCATCAAGCGGATGCCGGTGTCGGGGGTCGAAAGCCCGTTCTGGCTGCTCGGAGGCGGACTGGTGCTGGTCTTCTTCGTCATCCGGCAGCGCCGACTGCGCGATCCGCTCATCGCCGTCGACCTGTTCGCCCGCGCCCCGTTCGCCGCGGCGGGGATGCAGATCCTCGTTGCCGCCGCCACGTCGATGGCCTGCGTCTACCTTCTCAGCATCCATCTGCAGGACCATTTCGACCGCACCCCCGGCGAGGCCGGACTCGCATTGACCCCGCATGCGGTGGCGACGATCCTCGGCGGGCTGGTGGCACCGACGGCGGCCGTTCGGCTGGGCAAGTCCTGGGCGATCTGCACAGCACTGCTCGTCCAGGGAGCCGGACTCGCCTGGCTGGGACTGGCACCGGAGCTGAGCCTGGTGCCGCTCGTCCTCATCGGGTTCGGATTCGGCTTCATCGGCGCCCTGTCGACCACGGCCCTGTTCGAGGCCGCACCCCGGAGCCGGGCAGGTCAGGTCGGGGCGATCCAGGAGGTGTTCATCGCCCTCGGCGGCGGCTGCGGAATCGCGGTCTTCGCCACCATCGCCCTGATCCAGCCGCCTCTGGGCTTCACCGTGTCGCTGCTCGTCGCGGCCGGTCTCACCGCCGCGACCGCACCCTTGGCGTTCCTCACCGGCCGCGGCCCCGGACACCGGAGAACCGTCGTCCGATGAGGGACCGACGCTCGCCCGGCCGAAGCATCGGCGGGTTCGGAATCGTGCGGGAGGAGTCCGGGAGACCCCGAGGCTGGACAGCACAACCCACCGTGCGGGAAGCGTCCGGACAATCCCGACAGCGCAAGAGCGCCGAGCAGCTGACTGCTCGGCGCTCCACAGCGCTGCGGCGGGAGAGGGCCGGAGCCGTCTCCCGCCGCAGCGGTTCAGAAGTTCTTCAGTTCTCGAGCCTCGGGATCAAGCCCTCGAGTCTCAGAGGAGGGTGACGGATTCCGCCTGCGGACCCTTCTGTCCTTCTCCGACTTCGAACTCAACCTGCTGGCCCTCTTCGAGAGCTCGGTAGCCGTCCATCTGGATTGCGCTCCAGTGAACGAACACGTCCTGGTTGTTGCCTTCGAGGGTGATGAAGCCATATCCCTTTTCAGCGTTGAACCACTTGACGGTACCCTGTGCCATTACTTCTCCATACAATGCAGTGTCAATTCCATTCCGCCTCCGCCGACGGACGGTGTCGCGACGGCATGGACGGAAAGCCAGAAAAACTCAACCCCGCGATATCTCTCTACTACCTCTGGAGAATGACCTCGGTGAAGCACGAACAGAACACAAGGTGGAAGGGCTTGCCTAGCTGATGCCACTCTACCGCAGCACGGTGAACACCATTCCCCGCCTCAACACTGTTATCGATTCGTTACACACCGGTCCGCGCCGGGGGCCCCGGTCCGCGCCAGGGGCAGGGGTTCGCGCCAGGTGCCGGGGATCTCAGTTCTCGCCGAGTCCGGACTGCTGTCCGCTTCCCCCGGTTGGCTCTTCCTCACTCGCAGCGCCTTCGCCCGCCGCGCCGTCGACCGGCTCCGGCCCGCGAGAGGCGATGTCGGAGCAGATGACGACGGCAAGGTCGGAGGAGAACTCGTCCGACTGCTCCGTGGCTTCGATCCCGAGGGCATCGGCGACCAGCTGTGCCTGCGCGGAGTTCGCTTCGCTCTGGTAGAACACGACGGAGTCGCTGCGGGGCGAGGAGTGGTTGCCGACGGTGCCGAGCTCCCAGCCCTTCTTCTCCACGGCCTTCGAGAACTTCGCCGCCGCGCCGGAGACGCCGGAGGCGTTGAGCACGTCGACGGTCAGCGAGGAGTCGACGACACTGACCTCACTCTCGGTCGGCGACGGAGTCGCCTGGGCGGAGCTGGTCGGAGCCGGCTCCGCGACCTTGGCCTCGGGGTCGCGCATCGAGGAGGTGATGATGTTGATGGCGGCGACGACGAGCAGCACCGCCACCAGTGCGAGGACGATGACCAGGGCGATCGCCCCGACGTTGGACTTGGCTGCGGCCTCCTGGCGGTGCGCACCGCTGCGACGTCCGGGCTGGACGTCGTCGAATTCGTCGTTCATGCTCACCTCGAGATGCGGGCTTGTGCACGTTCGCTTTGACGTGCGGAGCGGATTCGACGAAGCCGCTTCACCAGCATGGGATCACTGGCCAGTGCTGCAGGATTGTCGAGCAGGGAGTTCAAGATCTGGAAGTAACTGGTCGCGGACATGTCGAAGCGCTCTCGGATCGCGTGGTCCTTGGCGCCACCATACTTCCACCACCGCCGTTCGAACTCCAAAACGGACACCTCGAGTTCACTCAGTTCAGGGGTGTCATCGCTGCTCGGCATAGAGGGTGTGCTCCTTCGGAAAGAACTTTGCTCTCATATTATCGCCCGAATGACAGGACTGTCATTCCGCGCTGGCGCCGTGCCGGTCACAGCAGAGGGCAGGGAGACCGAGATCTCCCTGCCCTCACGCACCTCGGCACCGTCTCAGCGGATGCGGATGTTGACCTGCTTGATCTGGGTGAAGCCCTCGAGCATTCCCTCCAGGGACGCCTCCCGGCCGAAGCCGGAGGTCTTCATGCCGCCGTAGGACTGGCCGGCCATCTGCCCACCGCCCTGGTTGATCTGGATCCAGCCCGATTCGATCCGGTTGGCCACCGACAGGGCCGCGTCGATGTTCTTCGTGAACACGTAGGCGGCGAGGCCGAACTCGACGTCGTTGGCCATCTCGACGACGTCGTCGATGTCCTTCCACGGAATCACGGACAGGACGGGTCCGAAGATCTCCTCCTGGCTGGTCTGCCAGTCGTTCCGGGCCTTCGAGAAGATGACCGGCGCGTGGTAGAAGCCGGGCTCGCCGACCTCGAGGGAGTCGGCGCCGTCGTAGGCGACCTCCACACCCTCCATCGACTTGCCCATCTCGATGTAGGACGCGACCTGGTCGTACTGCTTCTGGTTGATGATGCAGCCGATGTCGGAGGACTCGTCCCGCGGGTCGCCGACCTTCATCTTAGCCACCTCGCCGACGAGCTTGGACAGGAAGTCGTCGTAGATGTCCTCATGGAGGAACAGGCGCGAGCCCATCGTGCACGACTGGCCCTGCCGGGCGAAGCGCGTCGAGAGCAGGACCTGCTCGATCG
>JAPSIC010000070.1 GCA_031179165.1 Brevibacterium sp. | reverse complement strand
TGCCCGGCAGTTCACCGCGGATCCGGAGGGCTACTTCACCGAGCATGAGGACGATCTCTTCCAGCGCGGCATCGAGGAACCCGATGACGTCACGGGTCCCGTCGTCATCATCGACGCCCTCGGCACGGTCGACGAGGTGGCCTACCTCGACTGGAAGTCGCCCGTCGACGAGGTTGTCGGGCTTCTCGCGAGGATCTCGCGGGTCAGGGACAGCGGCGTCGACCTCGAGGTGCTCATCGACCCGGGATACGCCCACGAGGCTCAGGTCGAAACCGTCGTCGGGTGGGTCAACGTCCTTCTCGCCCCCGCCGGTGTCACCGTCGCCATCCTCGATGAGGATTCCGACGCCTACCCTCTCATCGCAGTTCCGACCGAACAGGTCGACGCGCTGATCGCGACGGCCGATGATCTCGAGGTCGAGATCCGGGCGCCGCGGGCGGAGAAGAGCGAGGTCGACACTCTGCTTGCGCCGAACGCCGGCTGACAGGCATGCGGGGCGGACGCCTCGGAGAGGGGTTCGCCGTTTGCTTCACAGATGAATCCTCAACATCGAGGTGTCATTCATGGCGTGCAAACGCACTACCGCTGAACCAAACGACAACCCCGGATGCTCTCTGAGTCGCCAAACTCGTAGCCGTTGAACCACCGACGGGGAGGACGCCGATTCCCGCACCGAACGAGAGGTGCATTCTCCACAGAGAACATGGTGGGTCATAGCCGCACGCGTACCTATACAACCCTTAGTAGTTGCCGCCTCTCAGTGGATTCAGTCGTGGCTTTCGCGAAGGGTCGCCCGACATGAGACCTAGAATTCGCTCGGATTCACGAGATTGATCAGATCGGATTGAGTGCAGAACCGACGCAAATTAGTTAGGAACAGCGACGCGAAAGCGTCGTGCCTCGCCCGAGTATCTCCAGATATGTGCGGACTGATGACGACATTCGGGCAGCTCCACAGCGGATGATCAATCGGTAGTGGCTCAGGCTCAGTCACGTCAAGCACGGCTGCTGATTCTGGGCGTAAGTCCAGTTGAGCTGCCAGCGCCCTATTGTCGACTGTTGCCCCTCTTCCCACATTGACGAACACCGACTCTGTTCCCAGCTGCGAGAGTTCTGAACTGCCGATCAGACCGTCAGTCAATGGAGTCAACGGGAGGCACGCGATAACCGCTTCATAGCACCCGACCTGCTCTCGAAGATCTGCGCCAATGAACACTTCGTCGAAATCCGGGTGAGCCGAGCCGGTCCGCCGTATGCCATCGATCTTTCCGAAACCAGCAGCACGAAGTGCACTTGCGCATGCGGAACCGATGCTTCCAGTTCCAATTATCAATGTCTTCAGTTCAGCATTCGATTTGGATTCCCGGTACTCGGTTCGATGCAGTCGCGTGTCCATGGTGGAGCGTAGAAGCCCCTTCGACCAAATAAGGACGCTTCCGAGAACGAATTCCGCAATTGCTTGGTCCAGGACGCCCCGCGAATTGGTCAGCTGAACCCCCGCCGACATGATACGTTCCACCGGCAGGTGGTCGACGCCGGTCATCGCCACTTGTATCCACCGAAGGCCCGGAACAACCTCCAGCAGCACTTCTGCGTTGCTCCAATATCCCGCGCGAACGAACACCGCGGAGGTGTCCGGGTCAATCGAGTCGACTTCATTCGGTTGCAGCCTTTGCACCTCAACCTCAATATCCAGGTCGGCAAGCTGGCCGCTGATGTCGCCGAGCAGGCGGGAGTCAGCACCGTCGGGACGATCAATGATTGCCAGTTTCATTTTGCGCAGCTGCCCCGTCTAGCGGCCCGAGATCTTGGTGGCCAATCGCCCGAGCACCGAGGTTTCCTCCCCTCCACGTCGATATTCGATCGTGTCTGCGGCCTTGTACATCATTTGCACGGAACGCGATCCGATCCAGCGGAGAGGCTCGGCTTCCCATTTGCGCGGATGTTCCCGCACCCAAGCTGACTGGGCCAGTGATGAATCCTTCTCGGTGATGATATCCGCAACGGAGCGCCCGGCCACATAGGCAGCAGTGACCCCTTGACCTGCATATCCTCCCACCCTGATCAAACGGTTCCGTTTGATGTGATCGATGAAAGGAGACCAGTCGCGAGGCACTCCCAGGACTCCTCGCCAGGAGTGAGCAATCTCCAGCGGAACGTTCGGGAAGAGGCCGCTGAGGATTCGGTTCAGTTGAGAGGTGGTGCCGGGATCGAGTTCGCCGCTCTTGTCGAGGTTCGACCGCCAGAAATATGGGACTCCCCGGCCTCCGATCGCAATCCTATTGTCCGCGGTTCTCTGGGCATAAAAATACATATGCTGCGCGCCACTGAGACATTCGTATCCAGACCATCCGATGGCATCCCAATGTTCTTCAGCGATGGGCTCGGTCACCACCATCGACGAAATCATGGGAAGCAGATCCCTTCGCCTGCCAGGAAAGGCGGCGGTGTATGCTTCCGTTGCCAATACGACCACAGTGCCATGGACATGTCCGCGCGTCGTCCGACAGTCGCCGTCCGAGAACTCTTCCACCGGTGAGTTCTCGTAAATCTTCACCCCGAGGTCGTCACAGATCTCTCCGAGAGCATAGACCAGTTTTGCCGGGTTGCATTTGACTGCGAATGGACTGAACAAGGCACCCAGAACTTCCGGGACATGGACTCGGTCATATGCCTCCGACCCAGCCAGCATCCGAACTTCGTCTTCTGTCAGTCCCCACTTCCGGTCGTTCTCAAGATGCTGACGAAGTCGCGAAAGCTCGCTTTCGTTGCGCGCAATCTGCATCCAGCCTCCCCGAACGGCATCGATGTCCTTACCCTCTGACCGCATCAGATCATCGATCTCGAATACAGCCCTGTGACAGGCTCGTTCCATGTCGACGACCTGACCTGCGCTGACCGAATTCGACAGCAGATTTCGTCGGATACCCACTGTCTTCCCACTGATCCAACCGCCGTTTCGGCCAGAGGCGCCGTAACCAACGAATTCCTTCTCCAGGACGACGACTTTGATGGATGGGTCATTCTTCTTGAGCCAATATGCAGTCCAAAGTCCCGTATAGCCGCCTCCGATGATGACCACGTCGGCGTAGATTGTTCCCTCGGCTCGTGGACGAGGGCGGCTGAGGCTCCTTGTGGAATCCAACCAGAAGGACAAATTTCCATTCTTCATATATTTCGACTCCTAGGCGATGCTCTTAGCGTGTGGAAACACACGGGCCTGTTCCGGTTCCCATGTCAAGAGGACTTCTTGGCCGATCTCGTAGTCGTCGGATTCTGCTGCACTTGATCGGACAACTCCCCCGCCGCCTTGGCAAGTCACCATGAACTTGATCGAGTGCCCAACATACACTTTGTCGGTGATAGTTGCTTCGACGCTTGGCATCGAGGCTGTCTTCTCTTTGGGGTCGATCAACCGGACGCTCTCCGGTCTGATCATCAGTTGCACCGGCCCTCGGTGGTCTTCATTCACAGGGATCCTCACCTCTTCCCGAACGAATTCACCTTTGTGACTGGAACCTTCTTCTATCGCCCCATCGAGGTGGATGGATTCGCCAAGAAAGCGAGACACGAATTCGTTCCGCGGGTTGGTGTACAACTCGATCGGCGTTCCTACTTGCTGGATCCGTCCCTCATTGAAAACGACGATTCGATCCGACAGCGCGAGAGCCTCGTCCTGGTCGTGGGTCACGTAGACCACCGTCGTTCCTAAATCCCGATGAATACGACGGATCTCTGCCTGCAAGCCCTCCCGTAACCCTTTGTCCAGCGCGCTCAGCGGTTCGTCCATCAACAGGAGTGGGGGCTTATAGGCGATCGCCCTGGCGAGTGCGACACGCTGTTGCTGTCCACCTGACAGTTGGGCCGGCATTCGATCTCGAAATTGTTCAAGGGAAACCTTCGCCAGAGCATCGTCAGTGGCAGCTCTTCGTGCAGACTTATCGAATCCGTGCTGTTTCAGCGGATATTCGATGTTCTTCTCAACTGTCATGTGAGGAAACAGAGCGTAACCCTGGAATACCATCCCTATATTTCGAAGGTGGATGG
Organism: Brevibacterium sp.; assembly: GCA_031179165.1. GTDB lineage: Bacteria > Actinomycetota > Actinomycetes > Actinomycetales > Brevibacteriaceae > Brevibacterium. The sequence goes on along the minus strand of JAPSIC010000070.1, from coordinate 12,847 downwards.
GGATTCCCGTGATGTCCTTCTCGTTGATGAAGATCCGGCCGTCGCTGGGCTCTTCGAAACCTGCGATCATGTTCAGCGTCGTGGTCTTCCCCGACCCACTGGGCCCCAGAAGTGAGATGAACTCCCCTGGCTCAACATCAAGATGGATGTCACTGGCCGCAGTGACTGCTCCGAATCGTTTGGTGATTCCGTCCAATCGCAGAGATGCCCCGATGACTGTTGTCCTCATGTTCTCTTCCTCTTCAGATGTTGGGAAAGTATTCCACCGATTGCCGCGCCAGTCGTGGTGATCATGATGAGGGTTGCCGCAGCCGCGATGGTTGGGTCAACTTCGCGTTGCATGCCTGCGAACATCTTCACGGGCAATGTCTGGAGGTAGGGACTTGAGATGAACATCGACACCACGACTTCGTCGAACGATGTGATGAACGCGAAGAAGGCCCCCGACAGAATTCCAGGCATCAGCATCGGAACGGTGACGCCGACGAAGGCACGCAACTTATTGGCACCGCAGACCCACGCCGCTCTTTCGAGCGCAACGTCGTAGGCAGCCAACGTCGATCCCACTGTGACAACGACATAAGGAACTGCCAACACGGTGTGGGCCAGAAGAAATCCGGGCAAAGTCCCTACCAGGCCCGTTCGAAGGAACAGTCCGTAGAGACCTACACCGAAGATCACTGCGGGGACGATCATCGGCAGTACTAAGAGATTCCGACCGAAGGTCTCCTTGAACCCTCTCACCTTCGACAATCCGTAGGCAGCCAAGGTTCCCAAGACGGTTGCCAATACTGCAGTCAGGAGCGCGATCTGTATCGAATTAAGTAGTCCCCCGAACCATTGCGGGTCGTTGAAGAAGTTCTCGAACCACCTCAGGGAAAATCCTTTTGGAGGAAAGGCCAACGACCGTTGTTCGTTGAAGCTCATCGGGATGACGATCAACGTAGGAGCCACCAACCAAAGGCCGATGAATATGGAGGCAGTCCAGAGTGCGACGCGTGATTTGTTCATAGACCCGCGTCCTCCAATCGTCCCATCTTGACTCCTAGCAACTTCGAGATGAAGTACAAGAGTACGAATACGGCTCCAACCATCACGAGTGTGGCGACAGCCAAAGCTCCCCCGCGACCCCAAGCCAAAAGCTCAACCACCTGGGTGAACAAAGCATTGGGAATGAGTTGCTGTCTCGGAGAACCCAGTAGAGCAGGGGTCACATAGAACCCGAGAGACAGGATGAAGACGATCAGCGATCCTGCGAAAACCCCAGGCAGAGACAGTGGGAAGTAGACCTGCAAGAATGCCTTCCATTTGGGAGCTCCCATAATGCGTGCCGCCAATGGCAGTCGTGAGTCAATACCCAGCATCACGGACACCATCGGCAGCACCATGAACGGCATCAGTATCTGGCACATTCCGATGAGAACTGCAGCATTCGTACCCAATATGGTCATCGGAGCGACTCCGACAGCTTCAAGGACGGCATTGAGCAGACCGTTGTTTTGCAGGATGATGATCCAGGCAAATGCCCTGACCATCATCGACGTCCAAAACGGAAGAAGCACTACGACCATGAGAATCGAACGAACCAGAGTCGAACTTGTTGCCATCAGATAGGCATACGGATAGGCCAATACTGCCGTTATCAGTGTGGCAAGAACCGCTGTGTAGATCGTCCGCCAGATGATGTCATGCGCAGTGGAGTTCGTCGCCAACCACTCGAAGTTCTGAGTACCAGGCTCAGGCTCGGTCACACTCATCACCAAAATGGTCACAACGGGGACGATGAATCCCACGCCAACGAGTATGAGGGCGGGCCACGCCAGGACCGAAGATCGAGATTGCTGGTTGCTCATTTCCGTCCTCTCTTACCGGTTCTACTGGTTCAGCCAGTCTCCCCACGTGGCGTAGAGTTCTTCTTGATTCTGTCCCCAGTACTCAGCGTTCTGTGGAATCGTTACGTCGATGACCTCCGGTCGGGATACATCGAATTCTTTTGCCTCGCCCTCAAAATTCGGTTTGGCGTCGACATTCACCGGCGAGTAGCTCGTCAGCTCCGCCATATTGGTCTGCTGCTCAGCGCCGAGGGCGAAGTTGATGTAAGCATGGGCTGCCAACTTGTTGGGCGACCCCTTGGTGATTGAAAACGAGTCGCTTGCGAGGAACCCTTGATCCCAGATCGGCTTGAAATTGGCTCCATTCTGATTAGCCTCATAGATGCGGCCGCTCCAGCCGAAGATCATATCGGCTTCGCCCGCCTGCGCCATCTGTGTCTGTTCGGCTCCGGTCTGCCAGAACTTCACGTCCTGCTTGATCGTGTCCCATTTCTTCAACGAGCGATCGGTGTCAAGCGGATACAGATCCTCGGGTTCGACGCCGTCCGCCAGCAATGCTGCTTCGAACGTACCTGCAGTGGCGGACGGACGACCTTCCACGGCGCGAGTACCAGGGAACTTCTTTGTATCGAAGAAGTCCTTCCACCCCGTGGGAGGCTCGTCTCCGTACTTGTCCGCGTTGTAGAACATTCCGTAGACGTAGACCTGAGATGGGAGGAAACACTCGCCCTTGGGTGCACCTTCCGGAATCTTGCTGGTGTCGATCATCGAGAGGTCGAGCTTTTCAAACAATGTTCCGCAATTGGCCGAATTCTGCGTTGGGCTTGCATTGACCACATCCCATGTGATGTTCCCCGAATCCACTTGGGCCTTGATCTTGGCCTGATCGGTCGGTCCGTCCGAGAGCATCTCCGCTCCGGAGATCTCGGAGAAGGGCTCTGAGAACGCCTTGACTTGCCCATCCTGATATTGACCACCCCAAGAGACAAAGGTCATTGTCGTACCCTCCAGCACCCCTTCGGCGACTTCACCGGCGGTCGGGTTCTTGAAGTCCTCTTCATTGAGGTCACTTGTGCTCTTTCCACCTTGCATACATGCAGTGAGTGCCAGTGGTGCCAACATAGTGACGGCGATTGCCGTGTACCGTTTCATTTTGACTCCTGATTTCGATGATTCTTGATGATCAGAATTGCTCTGCTCGGTAATGGCCCGGGGTTGTAAACGGTGTTCGTCCGATCTGAGGAAAACGAGAAGCTGTCTCCGGATTTGAGGATTCGGACCTCAGATCCGATATCGATGCCGAGGTACTCCGAACTGCAGACCCAAAGTTCAGTTCTCCTGATTCCCGGGGGTACCCGCGTTCCGGTGCTCGACCCGGGAGGGAAGTCGAAAAGGCATACGTCGATATCCACCATCTCCTCGCGAGTGAGCACGTATTTATCCACGCCGTTGTAGTCGAGGTGCTTGCAATCATCGAGACGGACAACCTTCCCGGTCGGCCGCGACGCAGGGAACAGGTGACCGACAGTTGTGCCTAGCGCTGCGCACAGACGAGTCAGAGTACTGAAAGTGATGTCGGAGCTGCCTCGTTCCAGCTGGCTGATGAAGGAGGTGCTCAGGCTTGCTCTTGAGGCCAGGTCGCTTTGAGTCATCTTCTGAGAGGTCCGCAATCTTCGAATCGATTCAGCGAGGATTCGAGAAGTGTCTTCTCCGGTTACAGCGGGTTCCGTGGCTTCCCTCTCCGATACCGGCTCTCTGGAGTACTTCGCCATGGATCTCCCATCACTGCAACCACGCCCTACAGTATGAAGTAGATCACATATAATCAGAAGTGTCACTGCAAATGCCGGGAAAACTTCGCACCACCACTGCGACGTGCACCCGAGCGCATGAATGCCGGTGTCCACTTCCCGAATGCCTGTCGTTTCCAGAGGCAGTCGGATATCGAACGTCAGCCGCGAGCAAAGACGCGCTCAACGCTCTCAGCAACCGCTGAGATGGGCCAGCGATCACACAACCGGGCATGTCTCTAGGTCACTGGGAATGCGTCAGGACGAAGTGCGCAGCCAATGTCAGAAGGATCAGTTGGCACCCGCTGTTTTCGAGACAAACCGACGTCGATACCCCGATGGCAAACATTTTGGGTTCCAACGATGTTGGAGACCAACACCCCGCACCGCAAGAAGTTGTGCAAGCCGGAGATCCCGTTTGACGCACCCTGGGCACAGTCGAGAAGGGGGTTGGGGACTGCCGACATGCGAGAGCCGCCGTCCGTCGCTCCGGGCGGCACCTTTGAATAGTCCGAAGCCTCAGAGCGACCTCTAATCACGGTAGACCGGTGCCATACAAAGCATTTCCCAGGTGCTTCGGTTCGCGACGGTCATATCCACGGTGACGTGAGCCGACGTCTTCTTCAGGCCTTGACATCGCTCCGCCGTCGCAACTCCTTGCACAGGATCAGGCGCGGAATTCGGCCTGCGTCGCCCCCTTCGGGCGGGCGGCCTTGAGCGCCTGGTACTTCGCGCGCAGCTCTGGGGTGGCGGCGACATCGATGACCGTGGCGGCCATCGTCTTCGCTCCATCGATGACGGCGTCATCGGCCGACGGAGTGATGGCCGCGGCGGTGAAGGCGTGGTTGTGGGCGGGCGCCTTCTGACCGATGAAGGTGACCAGCGGATGGATCGAGGGCACCACCTGGGACACGTTGCCCATGTCCGTGGAGCCGCCACCCAGGCCGCGCGAGGAATCGACCCCACGTCCAGTCAGGGGCAGATTGGCGTCCCAGAGGTCGGCCAGCGTCTCGTCGTGGTTGATCGGGGCATAGGCGTACTCCGTCGACGCCCACTCCCATCCGCAGCCGGTCGCGATCGCCGCTCCTTCGAAGCATCTGAGGACCCGCTGCTTCGTCTCCCGCCAGATGTCGAGGTCGAAGGCGCGGACTTCGACCTGGACCGCGGTGTGCTCGGGGATGATGTTCGTCGCCTCACCGCCTTCCGAGATGAAGGCATTGAGGTTGACCTCCTTGGGCAGGTGCTGCCTGAGCATCGCGATCGCGTTGAGTGCGAGCACCGCGGCGTTGCTCGCATTGATCCCCTGCTCCGGCATTCCGGCCGCATGCGCGGTCTTTCCGGTGTACTCGACCTTGAATCGGTCGACGGCGGTCGCGTTCATCGACCGCGCGCCGTGGGTGTCGGCGGTCATTTCGGGCGTCTCCGTCATCCCGTGGATCATCAGCGAGAAGTGGACGTCCTCCCAGGCGCCGGCCTCGAGCATCGCGACCTTGCCGCCTCCGTGCTCCTCGGCGGGAGTGCCGAGCAGCTTCACCGTCAGGCCCAGCTCATCTGCCACCTCGACGAGCGCGAGGGCGGCCCCGACGCCGGCGGAGGCGATGACATTGTGCCCGCATCCGTGCCCGATCCCCGGCAGCGCGTCGTACTCCGAGCAGATCGCGACGACGAGGTCCCCGGTGCCGGTCACGGCTTCGACCGCGGTGGCGACTCCATAGGCGCCGACCTCGACGGCGAAGCCCGCCTGCCTCATCGTCTCGGCGATGAGCTCCGCCGAGGCGTGCTCCTCCCAGGACAGCTCCGGATTGGCATGGATCGTGTGGCTGAGCTCGAGGAGCTGATCGCGCAGGGAATCGACGCTCGCGCTCGTTCGGGCCTTGAGCTGGCCATGGGCCACGTGCTTGGGCTGGACGCCGGGTGCGCTCTCGGGGCTGGGCGTGGTGGTCGTCATCGCTCTTCCGATCTCAACGGGAACTGTCTGCTCCTCGCAGTCTAGTCACGCGCAGAGCGGCGGCTGACGCTCGATGCGGAGGCGTGAGAGCGACACCGACGTCAACCTTGCCAAGCTGAGCAGTAATGACACATACTTGCTCATACTGTTCAACTTCTGCCGGCTGCACCCAGCCCGCCTCACCGTGGAGGACACCGTGGACCTACAACTCATACTGGCGCTCATCGCCGGGATCGCGACGATCGTCGTGCTCGTCCTGGCGACCCGCCTCGACGCCTTCATCGCCCTGCTCGTCGCCTCCCTCGTCACCGGTCTCGTCGCCGGGCAGGACCTGCTCGCGATCGTCGAATCGATCACCACCGGCTTCGGCAACACCCTGGCCAGCATCGGCATCGTCATCGGCCTCGGTGTCGGCATCGGCAAGATCCTCGAGGTCTCCGGCGCCGCGGACTCCCTGGCGCGCGCCTTCCTCCGCGCCTTCGGCAAGGGCCGCGAGCCCTGGGCCATGGGCACCGTCGGATCGCTCGTGTCGATCCCCGTCTTCTGCGACTCCGGCTACGTCATCATGAACCCGCTGGCCCGCTCCATCGCCCGGGTGAAGAAGGGCGGCTACGTCACCCTGGCGCTGGCGCTCGGCTGCGGGATGACGCTGACCCATCACATGGTCCCGCCCACCCCCGGTCCGCTGGCGGCGACCGGCATCCTCGGCGCCGACATCGGCGCAGTCATCCTCACCGGCGTCATCTTCACCATCGTCCTCCTGCCCGTCGTCGTCATCTACGCCCGGTGGATCGGGCCGAAGCTCGAACCCGTCCTCAACGCCGCCGTCAAGCGCGAGGTCTATGCCTCCTCCGCCGCGGCGGGAACGGCCACCGGCGGGGTCTCCACCCTCACCGGCGACGAGGGAGACACCTCGGCGAACCGCGACGAGACCGGTCCCGCCGCGGACGACACGACCGGCACCGCCGGGAAGAAGCCCGGCGCCTTCCTCGGGTTCCTCCCCCTCATCGTGCCGCTGCTGCTCATCGTCGCCAATACGGTGAGCACCGCGATCGACAAGAACGCGCAGGGCCAGCTCTCCGGCGACGCCTACGAGCCCTCTGCCTGGGTCGCGCCGCTGGCGTTCCTCGGCAATCCCGTCGTCGCCCTCATCATCGGCCTCGTCCTCGCCGTCTACACCCTCCTGCCCCGCCTCACCCCGCGCAATCAAGTGCAGGGCTGGCTCGCCGACGCCGCGGCATCGGCCGGTCTCATTCTGCTCATCACCGGTGCCGGCGGCAGCTTCGGCATGGTGCTGCGCGAATCCGGAGTCGGCGACGCCCTTGCCGAGGCGATCGCCGCGATCAGCCTGCCCGCCCTCCTCGTGCCGTTCATCATCGCCACTCTCGTGCGTCTGGCCCAGGGTTCGGGCACCGTCGCGATGATCACCGCGGCCTCCGTCTCCGCCCCGCTCGTCGGCGCACTGGGGCTGAGCCCGCTGGTGGCCGTGATGGCGTGCACCGCCGGGTCGATGGTCTTCTCCTACTTCAACGACTCCTACTTCTGGGTCGTCACCCGCTTCACCGGCCTCGACGGAATCGCCGCGATCAAGGGCTGGTCCGGCATCACCACCGCCGTGTGGGCCGGCTCGATCCCGCTGCTGTTCATCCTCGAACTGGTGGTGTGATGGCCCAGTCGTCCCCGGCGCGCACCGAAGCGGCAGCGGATCCCAGCGCGGCCGGTTCGCCGCGGATCCTCATCGTCGCCGACGATCTCACCGGCGGGAACTCGTGTGGTGCCCTCTTCGCCGAGGCGGGACTGCGCACCATGACCCTGACCGGCACCGGCGGGGCCGAGCGGGTCAGTCTCAGCGGTCTCCTCGACGACTACGACGCCGTCGTTGTCAACGCCGAGACCCGGCATCTGCCGCCCGAGACCGCCGCGGCCATCACCTCGGCGATCGTCGACGCCGCCGGGCACGTCGATCTGGCCACCTGCCGGATCGACACGACCCTGCGCGGCAACGTCGGAGTCACCGCCGAGGCGGCGCTGCGGTCGCGGCGGGCGCTGGCCTCCGACGGGGTCAGGGTCATGGGACTGTGCGTCCCGGCGTTCCCCTCGGCCGGGCGGACCACCGTGGGCGGCCGTCAGCTGCTGCACGGGCGACTGCTCGAGGACACCGAGCTGCGCCACGACGTCCGCTCGCCCATGCGTACCTCGGTCGTCGCCGACATCCTCGAGACCGGCACCGAGCTCGAGACCCACACGATCGAGCTCGAGACCGTCCTCGGCGGCCGCCAGGCACTGCGAGCCGCCGTGCTCAGCGGGATCGGCATGGGCGCCGACGTCATCGTCTGCGACGCCCTGACCACGGAGCACGTCGACCTCATCGGCCAGGTGAGCGTCGACCTCAGCCGGGAGATCGCCTCCATGTCCGAGAATGCCTCGGGTGAGAACGTGCGCCTGGAGGCGGGTCTGAGCCATGGCGAGAGGCTCGAATGGCTCGCCATCGATCCAGGCCCGGGCAGCCTGGCCCTGGCTCAGGCCCTGCTCCCGGCGCGCAGCGACGCGGTGATCTTCGGCGTCTCGGGATCGGCGACGGAGGTGACGCGGGCCCAGTTGGCCAAGCTCGCCGAGGATCCCACCGTCACGGTCCTGCGCGCGGTCCTCGACGAGGACAGCCTCCCCGATGTCGAGGCGACGGTCGAGCAGGTCGCGGGCACCACCTCGGCGCGGGCGATCATCGTCGCCACCGTCGTCGATGCCTCCGACCTCCACGACCTCACTCCCGCGCAGTCCGAGCTCCTCCCCCGCAGGCTCGCCCGGATCACCGCCGAGGTGATGGTCAGGCGTGCCGTCTCCGGCCTCTACACCACCGGCGGTGACGTCACCGCGGCGGTCCTGGCCGAACTCGACGCGCTTGGGATGGAGCTCGACACCGAGATCATCCCGCTCGCCGTCGGCGGGCGGCTGACCGGCGGCGCTCACTCGGGAGTGCCGATCGTGACGAAGGGCGGACTCATCGGGGACTCCGGGACCGGGACACTGTGCCTGGACTACCTGAGCCAGGCCGCGCGGCTGCGCACCGCGGCCGACCGTGACCGCTGAGGCGCACTCCCCCGCGCCGCTCCCCTCTGCGACCCCAGACATGCATAATCAATGGAACCCAACGTTTAGGAGACTGACATGACCGCTCCCGTACTCGCCGTGACTGTGGGCGACCCCGTCGGAATCGGCCCGGAGATCACCGCCCAGGTCCTCAGCGAATTCGCCGGTCGCGACGACCAGCACGGCGTCGCCGTCGCCGACCTCGCCGTCATGCAGCGCGCCGTCGACGTCCTCGGGCTCGATGTCGAACTGCGCGCCATCACCGATTGGTCGACGCCCTCGGCCGGCGCCGGCGTCATCGACGTCTTCGACATCGACGTGCTCGGAGCCGAGCTGCCGGACTGGGGCGTCGTCGATGCCCGCGCCGGTCACGCCTCGGTGAAGGCGATCGAGGTCGCGGCGAAGGCGGCGATGGATCAGGAGATCGCGGGAATCGTCACCGGACCGATCAACAAGGAAGCCGTGTGGAAGTCCGGGTCGGAGCATCTCGGACACACGGAGATGCTCGGTGAGCTGACCGGAGTGACGAAGCAGGACACGATGTTCGTCGTCGAGGACACCAAGGTGCCCGACCACAAGCTGCAGATCTTCTTCGCCACCCGTCACATGTCGCTGCGCAGGGCCCTCGACGCGCTCACCGTCGACACCCAGGTCGATTCGATCCTGCGCGCCCACCGCGCCCTGCAGCTCTACGGGGTGGACTCGCCTCGGCTGGCCGTCGCCGCCCTCAACCCGCACGGCGGGGAGAACGGGGCGTTCGGCGACGAGGAGATCGAGATCCTCCGGCCCGCCGTCGAGCGCGTCAACGCCGATTCCGCCTTCGAGGTCGCCGGCCCGATTCCGGCCGATTCGGTGTTCCACCACGGGCTCATCGGCCGCTACGACGGGATCCTGTCCCAGTACCACGATCAGGGCCATATCGCCTCGAAGACCTACGACTTCGACGGCACGATCTCCGTCACCGTCGGTCTGCCGATCCTGCGCACCTCGGTCGACCACGGGACCGCGTTCGACATCGCCGGCAAGGGCGTCGCCGATGCCGGGACGATGCGCTCGGCCTATGCCGCCGCGATCGGATACGCCCCGTTCGTCGACGGGATCCGGGCGGAGTACCTGCCGCAGTAAGGCGACCGGGCGGTCGAGTCGCGGGATTCGCGACATCGGGCGTCCGGCGACGGCGCAGCGGCGGGGTTCTCGAGCGGAGAGGTGATGGTGTGATGGCGGTACGGAGCGGGACGCAGAGGCGTCGGGACACCATCGCCTCGCTGCTCAAGACCGGATCGTGGAGCATCGCTCGGCTCGCCGCCGAGCTGGGTACCTCCGAATCGACCATCCGGCGCGATCTGCGTGAGATGTCGGAGACCGGAGAGGTCATCCGCACCATCGGCGGGGCCACCGCGGCTGGTTACGTCGAGCCGCCCCTCGGTCAGCGGATGGAGCAGAACGCCGAGGCGAAGGACGCGATCGCGGCTGCGGCTCTGCGCCATCTCGAGGATCCGGCCGTGCGGTCGGTCTTCCTCGACGCGGGGTCGACGACGGTGCGACTGGCGGAGCGCATCCGCTCCCGACGCGAGCTCACCGTGTACACCCGGGGCCTGGAGATCGCCCTGACCCTCGCCCACCCCGCGGGTCCCGACGTCGTGATGATCGGCGGCCGCGTCTCGACGATGTCGCACGGCACGACCGGGGCGCTGAGCGACTACGCCCTCGATCGGATCCGGGTGGACGTCGCCTTCCTCGGCGCCGATGCCGTCGACCCGGCCGCCGGTCTCGGTGAGCCGACGCTCGAGGAGGCCAGGACGAAGGAACTCGTCGCCCAGCGTGCGGGAGTCGTCATCGTCATGGCCGACAGCTCGAAGACCGGCCGGGAGGTCGCCGCATGGGCGCCCATGCCGGCCGGTTGGGTGTGGATCGACGAGTCCGGTCAGCAGTCTCTGGGATAGTCACGGGCCGGACGCTCGGGGCCTCAGCCTCTGCGCTTGGGGCGATCCCAGGCCAGCGCCGCGAGCGCGAGCGCTCCGACGAACAGCCCGAAGTCACGCAGCGCGACATCGAGGAAGTCCCCCATCGACACGAGATTGACGATGATGCCGAACAGCCAGCCGGCGACGAGGAGGGAACCGAACCTCGGAGCAACGGCCACGACGATACCGGCAACCACCTCGACGACACCGATGGCGTACATCGCCTGCTGCGCCGTTCCGGGCAGGATCGCGTCGATCCACGGAGCCAGATAGATCTGCCAGTCGACGAGGAGATTGAAGAACTTGTCGAGGCCGAACAGGATCGGCGCGACGGTGAAGACGGTGCGGAGGAGGAAGTAGGCGCGATCGGCGCCGACGCCCGTTCCCGCCGTTACGGTGGTCGGAGTTGTGCTGAGCATGATGAGCTCCTTCTCGTCAGTGGACGGTGAATGCCGGTGGGCATCCCTTGCTCCCTCCGTGTGCCCTGCCCCCGCCGTTCTTACCCGCATCCGCACAACGTGCCCGTTCCGTTACCAACGCGCCTCTTGCCCCGAGCACCTCACCGGAGCCGCAATACGGAGACTCACGACCGCGAGTCACGACGGTAATCCACAGCGGCGCGGCGGTAAGGGCTCCCGCCTCCCCTGACACCAAAGAGGCATGAGACTTCCACAGCGACACCGGGCGGTGACACAATGACGATCGTGGACAATATTCCCGCCGGTCTCGGCGATGTCGTCAGCGATGACGACTGGTACCGCCACCTCGGCGATCCGGATCCTGCCGGGTCCGCGGCCCAGCGCACTCTGCACGACTTGCTGCTCCGCGCCACCCGGACGCAGGTGTGGCGCCTGCGGAATCGGCTGCCAGGAGTCGGGGCCACGGACCTCGAGGATCTCGCGCAGCAGGCCGCCGACGACGCTCTGCTGTCCGTCATGCGCAAGCTCGACACCTTCGAAGGACGCAGCCGCTTCAGCACCTGGGTGTACAAGTTCGGAGTCCTCCACGCCGGAGTCGCGGTGCGCCGACAGGCCTGGCGGCATCGCGAGGTGATGCTCTCCGATTCCCTGCCCATGGCCGACCACGACCACTCGCCCAGCGCCGTCGCCGAGGGCGGTGACCTGGTCCGAGCGGTGAGGAGAGCGCTCGAATCCGCGCTCACTCCCCATCAGCGCACGATCATGCTCGCGCTGCTCGTCGAGCAGGTGCCCATCGACGTCCTCGCCGAGCGCCTCGGCACCACCCGCAACACCCTGTACAAGACCGTCCATGACGCTCGGCAAAGGCTGCGCCGCGCGCTCATCGTCAGCGGGCACCTCGACCCCCAGCTCGACAGGAGAAGGCCATGACCGGCAGACCGGAACGCGGCGGGCTCGATCGCGCGGCGGTCGAGCGGATGCTCGTCGACACCAGCCCCTATCTGTCCTGCGACGACTGCTTCGCCCGCATCGACGAGTACGCCGAGCACCGTGCCGCCGATCCCTCTCACCGGGACGAGCTCATGGAGGTCCACCTCGCCGGGTGCGAGGCCTGCGCCGAGGAGGCTCGCACGCTCATCGCCCTGCTGAGCTGAGACGTCCCCGCTCGACAGCGATTCGGCCGCGGCAGCCCGGCGCGGATGAATGTGAGCTGGATCTCCCTTTGTGCCGAGAGATCCTATAGGATCTACGAAATGCCTCTATCACAGCGGAGATCGTAATGACGCGATTGTTCAATGACCCCCACGACTTCGCCGCGGAGATGATCCGCGGATTCACCGCGGCCTCGTCCCGATGGGTTCGGGCGACACCGGGTGGAGTCGTGCGCTCGACGCACGCCGCCGAGCCGACGGTCTCACTCGTCATCGGCGGTGGCTGCGGCCACTTCCCCGCCTTCTCCGGGCTCGTCGGTCCCGGTCTGGCCCATGGAGCGGCGATGGGCAATATCTTCGCCTCCCCCTCGACGCAGCAGATCCTCAGCGTCGCCCGTGCCTGCCAGCAAGGGCGGGGAATCCTGTTCAGCTACGGCAACTACGCCGGCGACGTCCTCAACTTCGACCAGGCGCAGGACATCCTCCGCCGGGAGGGCATCGACGCGCGCACCGTCGTCGTCACCGATGACATCTTCAGCGCGGCGTCGTCCGAGGTGGAGAACCGCAGGGGCATCGCCGGCGACCTCACCGTGTTCAAGGTCGCGGGGGCCGCGGCGGAGTCGGGAGCAGCCCTCGCCGAGGTGGAGCGGCTGGCC
>JAPSIC010000069.1 GCA_031179165.1 Brevibacterium sp. | reverse complement strand
TTACAACATCTCGACGAATGTCGTCGGCATCGGTCTGGCCATGCTGTTCCGGTTCTATGCTTATCGGACGTGGGTGTTCAAGGAGGCGGCCCCGGCCACCGAGGTGGTCGTGGCGATGGACGAGGGTCTCAGTTCACGCGCCGGCGACCGTACCTGAGGGCGCGGTATTTCTGGGATCGCGAGCAACGTGGGCAAACGTCCTTGTCCCGATCCAGAGACAGATGGGTGCTGACCTGTCTGGGGGAATATGAGGACTGGGCAATAATGGTGTGATGCCAACTAAACGATTCGCGGGAAGAGCTGTGTCCTACTTCGGTGCCGACGTCTCTCCGCAGCTTCAGGTCTGGAAGCTTGGATCACGCGAGATGTGGTCCCTCGTGCTCAGCGGCGTGGCCGGCCTGCTCGTGGCTCTTTATCTCATCCGCGCAACCGCGCCCGGCTTGGTGACGTATGACAGCTCCTTCCAACTCGATCAAGCGTTGGGAATGGAACCGTTCAATGACTGGCATCCGGTCATCATGAGTCTTGTCTGGCGCGGTCTCGCCTCCGTGACCGGCAGCATCGGGACCATGGCGGTTGTGCAGATTCTCTTCGCCTGGTTGTGCGCGTGCGGATTATCCGTGTTTCTGCTGCGGGCCACCGGCAAGTGGTGGACCCCAGCGATGGCGCAGGCGATGGTACTGCTGCCGAACACGATCAACATGTGGGGAGCGGTGTGGAAGGATGTTCACCTGGCTCTCGCACTGCTGTGCTCGATCCTGTGCCTCTTCCTGATCCGGACCGCGGGGAGACGGATGGGGTGGATGCTGTTCGGCGCGAGCGTTCTCATGCTGCTCTATGCCGTGCTTGTGCGAAAGAACGCGGTCGTGATCGCGCCGCTCATTCTGCTCGCGGGATGTTATGTGCTCACCGGACCTTGGACCGCGCAACGCCTGCGCCGTTCAATGCTGATTGTCGTGTCGGCGTTCTGTGCCTTCGTGATCGCCGCGTTCGGCACCGGAAAGGCCATCGATTTCATCGTCGAGCCCACTCACAACTCGCAGTTCACCCAGGTCATGATCGACGACATCGTCTTCGCTCTTCCGGCCGACGCCGTCGCACGCAGCGAAGCGGCTTCCCCGCAGCTCAAGGAGAAACTGATCACCGCGAAAGCCGACTGTGCGGAGAAGGGCGCATATTGGGACGCCTACTGGAAGTGCTATGGGCGTGGAGCCTCCGGGGACTTCACAAGTGTGGCTCGTCCGGATGAGATCACAGCTCTGTGGTTGGAACAGGTGCCGAAGGAACTGCCTCGCTACGTCGACTACAGGCTCTTCACCTTCGGCAAGCTCCTGTTCACGAGCAAACTCCATTTCGTCAATGAAGAGATGGCGTTCGAACCGTTGCAGTATCCCCGCGCCAATGAGGCGGTGGAGAGCTACGTTGTGGATCTGGGAGTGACGCAGCTGCCGTGGCTATATCACGGATGGTTCTGGTTGCTGCTCAGTCTGGGGGGACTGGTCGCAGCGATCAGAACGCGTTCATTCGTCGGGGTGTGCGTGTTGTCCGCCGGGCTTCTCTACCTTGCCAGCTTCATCCCCACTGTGCCGGCTCAGGACTACCGGTACATCTTCCCGCTGGTCCTCACAACGCTCACGGGTGGGACGATGACCATGGTCGACGCATGGGTTCGAACCAATAAGAACATAGATCCTTCGCACCGAGGCGTCCGCTCCGATGCAGCAGCTGACCTCAGCGACCGGTGACTTTCGGCCGTCTCGTTGACAGTCGGTGATCCGGTTCGTGGTGTCAGTCGCGAGCTCCAACCAGGTCTTCGTTTCCGCCTGACGCGGCTCCCCGTTCGAATCCCGGTCCAACTGGAGGGGCAGCAGTATCGCCGTTGACTCGTCAGCTGCGGTCAGCATCACAGAGACCGGCCGTCGTGCGCGGGGTATGCTTTTCCAACATCGACTCGGTGACGGGTCTCGTTCTTCACATAGGAAGGGGCCTGCAATGGACTCGACACTCAACCAGCCGTCGGCCGTCGAAATGCTGGTCGATCTCCTTGCCACCGACCAGGAGATCGCTCCATTCCTCGACGATCTCTCCCGTTTGGCCGCAATCGAACTGACCAAGGACCTGCCGGTCCTGTGCGGAATCACACTGGAGCGGCACAAGCGCCTCACCATCGTCGGCAGCAGTGACGACGAGGCGCGGAAGTTGGACGAGATCCAGCTCGGATTCGAAGAAGGGCCCTGCCTGCACTCCCAGAAGACCCACACATTGATCCGGGTCGATGACGTGGAGAGTGAGACCCGCTGGCCGGACTACATGGCTGCCGTGCGCGGTCATGGATTGCGCAGTGTGCTTGCTGTGCCTCTCGATCTCGAGGACGTCGCCAAAGCGGCGATGAACTTCTACACCACTGCTCCCGGAGCCTTCAACGACTCGATGATCGAGGCTGCCGAGCGATATGCGGCGTTGGCTGCCAGGGCACTGCGCGTCGCAGTGCGAATCGCCAGGCATGCGGAAGCGGCGGAGGACCGCCAACGCGCCATGGAGTCCCGCACAGTCATCGACATCGCGATCGGGATCACGATGGCCCAGGCTCAGTGCAGCCAGGACGAGGCATTCCAGATTCTCAAGAAGGCCTCGTCGCACCGGAACATCAAGCTTCATGCGCTGGCAGAGGAACTCGTCGCCACGGTCGGTCAGTCCGCGCCGATGACGGTCTTCGAGAACTGAGGGGCAGGGAACCTTCACGCATTTGCTGACCAGCACTTCTTTGGATAATCTCGGTTCAGGTCAAGCAGTCGGCCCCGATTCAACAGGGGACCTCTATGTACACGATGCTGAACAATCGCAAGGCATCCAAGTTCGACCTTTACCTTCCGGGGCGGCTGGTTGCCTCTCTGCACTACAGCATCGACGAGAACGAGATCCTCTTCGTCTACTGCGAAGCCATCGACTTGGAAGACTCCGATCGGCACTGCCGAGAACTGATGCGAAGCGCCATGCGCGAGAGTCTCGCCCGTCGGTTGAAGATCACCGTCACCTGCCCGATCGCTCTCCGTCACCTCGGCGACACTCCAGACACTGCCCAGGGCGCTGAGCCCTCCCTCGCCGCTGATTAGGTTCTACACTATGTAGAAAAGGCGAGTTCGCCGAGCATCGGCGTTGAGGCAGGAGGGGTATGACCGGTTCGCACAAGGCCGTCCGGGCTCTCGTCGCCGCAATCGTGACCACTCTGCTCGCCGCGCTCATGCACCTCGGTGCCGGAGGGGACATCTCCGTCTTTGGTGTGGCCATCGTCTTCATCCTGGTTCTGTGGATGGCGATGATCCTCGCGGGTCGCCGGCTCGGCTACATCGCCCTCGGGGCGATCCTCGGCCTGGGGCAGTTGCTGACGCATGTCTCGATGGGTTGGTTCACGACCCCGTCTCCAGCCGGCGGTGAACCGCAGCAGGCCATGGGGCACCAGCACATGCATACCGGCGCCCTTGACCTGGGACCGGCGACTGCCCACGGAACGAACTTGACCGCTTCAACGGATGCGGCGATGGTGCTCGCCCATGTCGGGGCGGTCATCGCCACTGCGGTGCTTCTCAAGCGCGGCGACGACCTCATTCTCACCATTCTGCAGCTGGCCCTCGGACCGGTGACCACCGCTGCCCAAGTGCTGATCGCCGCCACCGGTGCCCTGTCCGAGGTCCCGACCCGGCCGGCCCACGGCCAATGTCTGCTTCCGGGTGCGGTGACCGCGGCCGTCACCGGTGCGAACTATCGTCGCGGCCCACCGGCCCACGTCTGACACCATCCTTCGACCACCGGCAGTCGACCCGCCGCCGAAGTGCGGGGCGAGTTCGCCGGATCCAGAACACCGGCGGGCTCCGAGCATTCGCAGCGCCGTGTCTCGGCCTCCAGCGAGATCATCAGAGGCGACGCGAGGGCGACGAGTGCTCGGTTCCGCCATCACGCGAAAGTGCAGACGAAATGCAGAAGAACAGCACACTCCTGACCGCCATGTCCGTCGCCGTCATGATCGGGGTGAGCGCCTGTGCGCAGGGCCAGGCGACCGAACCCGAGGCGACAAGCAGCTCTCATGTCCAAGTCACCGACCTCAGCTTCGACCGCGCCTGGGTCAAGGCTGCCGACGATGGGATGACCGCCGTGTTCGGTGAGCTGAAGAACACCACCGACCACGACCTCACCCTGGTCGAGGCCAGGTACGAGGACGCGGACGCAGTCCAACTCCACGAAACCGATGCCAACGGCTCCGGCGGCATGTCGATGAAGGAGAAGGAAGGCGGCTTCACGATTCCAGCCGGTTCCAGCCTGAACCTCGAACCCGGCGGCGACCACATCATGATCATGGGGCTGAAGAAGGCGATCGAGCCGGGAGAGGAGATCTCCCTGGACCTCGTCACCGCCGATGGAACGAGAATCCCGGCGACCGCCGTCGCCAAGCAGTACTCCGGAGCCCAGGAGGACTACGCCCCCGGCGAGGGCCATGATGGGCACTGATCCCGACCCTCGCTGTCCATGTCCCACCGGGGCCTTCAGTCGCAGGCGGCTCCTGACCTCGGCGGCCGCGGCATCAGGGGTCGGTGCGATCGGGGCGGTCGCGGGGTTCGGTCTGGGCAGATCGAGCAGCCGAGCCGAAGCAGATGCCGACAGCGTCGCGCCACGGCGGGATCTCGGCGGGGTCAATGGGACGAGCACCGAACCGTTCTACGGTCGGCACCAGGCTGGAGTGGAGACCGTGGCCCAGGCGCACGCGCACTTCCTCGCGTTCACACTCAGGCCCGGGGCCGGAGCCGCCGAGGTTGTGCGCTGGCTGCGGCTGCTCACCGCGGATGCGGCCGCTCTGACCCAGGGGGACGCTCCGCTGGCCGATTCCGAGCCCGAGCTCGCCGACGGCCCCGCTCGGCTGACGGTGACATTCGGGTTCGGGCCCGGCCTCGTGGCGCTCGCGGGGAAGCAGCACGTCCCGGACTGGCTGAGGCCGCTCGAGCGGTTCCAGATCGATGACCTCGACCCGGCTCTGTGCGCGGGGGATCTGCTGCTCCAGATCTGCGGCGACGATCCGTTGGTGCTCGCGCACGCCCGCCGCATGCTGTTCAAGGATTCCCGCTCCTTCGCCGAGATGGCCTGGCAGAGGGACGGGTTCCGCCGTGCCTACGGCAGCGCGGGGGAGGGGAAGACGCAGAGGAACCTCTTCGGTCAGCTCGACGGGACGGCGAGCCCCGGACCCGGGTCCGAGGACTTTGCCCGCCTCGTCTGGGGTGAGTCGAAGGGTTCGGGGGATGCGGTGTTCTCCGCGCGCGGAGAACCGCCGACGGACCTCGGCGAGTCTCTGCCTGCGTGGTTGTCGGGTGGCACGAGCCTTGTGCTGCGGGACATTTCGATGAACCTCGACACCTGGGACCAGGCCGACCGTCCGGCACGGGAGTTCGCCCTCGGGCGTCGCCTCGACGACGGTGCCCCGCTGTCCGGTCGCACCGAATTCGACGTGCCCGACTTCACCGCCGTCGACGAGCGAGGCCTGACCCGGATCTCTGCCGCCTCGCACATCGCTCGGGCCCGCACGGGACTCGGGCCAGAAGCCCAGATCCACCGCCGCACCTACAACTACGAGACCGGTGCGGGAGGGGCCGCGGGTCTGCTGTTCGCGTCGTTCCAGGCGAGCATCGATCGGCAGTTCCTGCCGATCCAACGCCGCCTCGCCGAGGTGGACCTGCTCAACGAATGGACCACCCCGATCGGGTCGACTGTATGGGCGATACCGCCGGGTGCGGCCGAGGGGGAGTACGTGGGGGAGACGCTGTTCGGAGGGTGAGGCGATTCCCTTGATCGGCGTTGTGGTGCCCGGGGCCAAACCCTGGGCACCTCTCCGACGCGGAGATAAGACCTGCTCGATCTCATGGAAACCATGTCGCAATCCGCAATAGCTGGTACGACTGTGAGTGTGGCTTCGACTGGCGATGGTGTGGAATGCGACCAGGGCACCCTGGGATCTCGCGTGAGTCGTGCCATCAGGAACGCCGGGATCAACAGCGAAGCCGGCCACCTGCTGGCGACGGCTCGGGCCGAGGCCAGCAGCGAGAGCGGGAACCGGAACCCTGCCAGCGGGGAGAGCCACGATGACCACACCGATCGATGACAACACAGGAACCGCAAGGACGGAAGGCACCGAGATGAGACCACTGCGATATTCGATCAACGTCACACTCGACGGCTGCTGCCATCACGAGGCAGGGCTGGCCCCCGACGAGGAGTCGATGGCCTACTGGACCGCTGAGATGGACCGAGCCGATGCCCTGCTGTTCGGCCGGGTGACCTACGAGATGATGGAGTCCGCGTGGCGGAGACCCGGCGCGGGGGCGTGGCCCGAGTGGATGGGCGAGTGGGAGGTCCCGTTCGCCGAGGCGATCGACCGGGCGCAGAAGTACGTCGTGTCGAGCACCCTGGACGACGTCGACTGGAATGCCGAACTGGTCCGAGGCGATCTGCGGCAAGCCATCGAACGGCTCAAGCAGGAGCCGGGCGAAGGCCTGTGGGTGGGCGGCGTGAAACTCCCCCTGGCATTGGCGGACCTGGGCCTCATCGACGAGTACGAGTTCGTCGTCCAGCCGGTGATTGCCGGACATGGACCGACGCTGCTGTCGGGCCTGCGCGAGCGCACCCCGCTGGAACTCGTGGACCGTCACGAATTCCACTCGGGAGCGGTGGCGCAGCGATATCGACCTGCCCGTGGGGGTCGAGGGTCCGGCAACAAAAACTAATCAATCTCCTAGAAATTATTGCGCAAATCGCAATACCTGGTACAACTGTAAGGGTGGCTTCGACCGGCGATGATGCAGACGATGACCCGGGCACACTGGGTGCGCGGGTCCGACGTGCCATCAGTTCCGCCGGGATCAACCACAGCGAAGTCGCACGCAAGATCGGCATCGAGCCGAGCAAGCTCTCCAAATCCCTCGCCGGCACCCGCAAATTCCGGGTCGAGGAGCTCTCGCGGATCGCGGCCCTGACCGACGTCTCCACGGACTGGCTCACGACCGGACGCTCCGGTGGGCCGCCTCGGCGACGGATTGTCGCGAACTTCAGGTCCGAACCCGCCGAAGGGACCACGCTCAAGCCCGCTGCCGTGGCCACCGGCACCCCGTCGACCACCGGCGCCCCGACGGTCACCGCCGATCCCGCTGTGAGCGACCAATGGCTGTCGAAGGGGAAGCGCAACCGGCGCCGGATCGTCGCCGCCGCCTGGGAGCTCTATGCCGACCGCGGCATCGACAATGTCCCCACCGGCGACATCGCAGCGGCCTGCGGGCTGAGCGTGTCCACGGTCAACTACCATTTCCGGACCAAGACCCAGCTGCTCGAGGCCGCCCTGCGCTACTCCCTCGAGATCATCGCCACCGCCCGCGACCTCACGGCTCCCCAGGACCCGGTCGCGGCGCTGCTGCACTTCTCCTGGCTCCACGCCGGCGTCGATGAGAAGGTCCGCCGGGTGTGGTCGATCTGGCTCCAGAGCTGGGCCCGCGCCGTCGTCGACGAAAGCTCCCGGCTCAACGTCACCGCCGTCTACACCGAATGGCTCGACATGGTCGCCGGAGTCATCGCCGCCGGTCAGAAGGCCGAGGTGTTCCGGACCGGGAACACGCGGCGCATGGTCAAGAGCCTGTCGATCTTCATCGACGGCCTTGGCATCGCCCGCGCCACCGGGCAGCTGCCCATCACCGACGAGGAGGCACTCGACATGCTCGAGGACTACCTGCACGCCCACATACTCCAGCAGCCAGATGAAGGGGAGAGATGACTACACCGAACCGACGACAAGTCCTGGGCGCGGGGCTCTCGGTGAGTGCCATGCTCGGACTGAGCGCCTGCGGGGGATCGGCCGCCGTGTCCATCGACGCCGGCGAACCGGTCAAGGGAGGCTCCCTGCGGGTGGGGATCACCGGCGGCAACTCCGCCGACACCATCGATGCGCACATCCCCGTCAACAACGGCGACGTCTGCCGGACCGTGAACATGTACAACGCCCTCTACGGCTGGGACGACAACGCCAAGGTCGTGCCGCTGCTGGCGGAATCCTTCGAATCCAACGACGACGCCACCGTGTGGACGGCCACGCTCAAGCAGGGCATCAAGTTCTCCGACGGTCGCCCCATCACTCCCGATGACGTGATCTTCACCTTCAAACGGATCACGGATCCCGATGACCCGAAGACCGCCGCCGCGAACTTCACCATGCTCGACGAGGTCGTCGCCACCGGTGATCGCACAGTCGAGTTCCGGCTCTCCGAACCCAATGGCCTGTTCAATGACGCCGTCGCCGAATACACCGCGGGGATCGTGCCCGTCGACTACGACCCGGCCAACCCGGTGTGCTCGGGGCCGTTCAAGCTCAAATCGTTCACCGCCGCGCAGTCGACGGTGCTCGAGGCCAATGAGCACTGGTGGGGACACGAGGACACCTACCTCGACGAGGTGTCGCTGCTCAACTTCAACGACTCCGACGCTCTCATCAACGCCCTGCTCTCGACCCAGGTCGACGCGATCGCCCAGATTCCCGTCGCCCTCGTCGAGGTCATCGACGCCGACGAGCGGATGTCGATCCTCAACTCCGAGACGGGCATGTGGCTGCCGTTCACGATGCGCGTCGATCGGCCGCCCTACGATGACGTCCGGGTCCGGCAGGCGTTCCGCCTCGTCGTCGACCGGGAGCAGATGATCGAACAGGTGCTGTCCGGATTCGGCACCATCGGCAACGACATGTTCGGACCGCTGAGCGTCAACTACCCCGACTTCCCGCAGCGGAAGCAGGACATCGCCAAGGCCAAGGAGCTCCTCGCCGAGGCGGGCTACCCCGACGGCATCGACGTCGAACTCGTCACCGCCCCCATCCAGTCCGGCGCCGTTGAATCGGCCCAGGTCTTCGCCCAGCAGGCCAAGGAGGCCGGCATCCGCGTGAGCATTCGCCGCGTGGATGCGACGACGTTCTTCGGCGACCAGTACCTGCAGTGGGACTTCGCGCAGGACTTCTGGTACACGCGTGACTTCATGCCGCAGGTGATCGCCAGCTGCCTCGAGGAGTCACCGTTCAACGAGACCCACTGGAACGACCCGGAGTTCAACAAGGTCTTCAACCGGGCCCGCGCGATCCCAGACGCGGACGAGCGGAGGAACCTCGAGCACGAGCTGCAGAAGATCCTCTATGACCGCGGCGGGTACATCATCTGGGGCTTCGCCAACCAGGTCGACGCGTTCCAGAAGTACGTCGGCGGACTCGTTCCCAACGCCACCGGACGTCCCCTGTCCGGCTGGCGCTTCGACCGGGTGTGGATCGGAAAGGTGTGACATGTTCGCAAAAGTCATCGGCCGCAGACTCATCCTCTCGGCCTTCATCCTGCTCGCGGTGTCGCTGCTCGTCTTCGGGGCCACACTGCTCCTGCCCGGTGATCCCGCCCGCGCGATCCTCGGCCAGCAGGCCACCCCAGAGCGCCTCGCGGCCCTCAACGAGCAGCTCGGACTCAACCAGCCCGCCTGGCAGCGCTACTTCACCTGGCTGGGAGGGCTCTTCGTCGGTGACTTCGGCACCTCGACCGCCTCGGGCGGTCCAGTCTCCGAACTCATCGGTGAGCGGATCGGCGCCTCCTTCGTCCTCATGCTGCTGGCCGGTGTCATCTCGGTGCCGCTGGGCATCGCGATCGGCGTCTGGTCGGCCCTCCACCGCGGCCGCCGCCGGGACCAGGCGACGACGATGATCTCCCTGATCCTGGCCTCGATGCCGGAGTTCGTCATCGGCATCGGCCTGATCGCGCTGTTCGCCACCTCGGTGTTCCAGATCCTGCCCGCCGTCACCCTGGCCCCGCCGGGCGAACCGGTGTGGAACCTGCCGCTGCAGCTCGTCCTGCCCACCCTGACCCTCGTCCTCGTCGTCACCCCCTACATCGTGCGGATGATGCGGGCGACGATGATCGAGGTCCTCGATTCCGGCTATGTGGAGATGGCCCGCCTCAAGGGCGTGCCGGAGCAGCGGGTGATCATGCGCCACGCCCTGCCCCATGCGCTGGGACCGGTGGCACAGGTCATCGCCATCCAGCTCGCGTGGCTGGCCGGCGGCGTGGTCGTCGTCGAGTTCCTGTTCCGCTATCCCGGGCTGGGCCAGGCGCTCATCGACGCCGTGACCTACCGTGACGTGCAGGTCGTCCAGGCGATCTCGATGCTCGTCGCCGCCGTCTACGTCGTCGTCAACCTCGCCGCCGACGTCGTCGGCATCCTCACCAACCCGAAACTGAGGAGTGCAGCATGACCAAGCACACCACGACCGACACTGCGGCCGGAGGACCCGGCGCGGTCCCGGCGATGGAAGAAGACCTGGCGATCGCCTCGGCGGAGGTGCCGAAGGCCTCGCAGACGCAGTACCGCCCGTTCGTCAAGCGGGTGCTCGCGCAGAAGCAGGGCCGGATCGGACTGACGATCACCGTCGTCGTCCTCGCCTTCGCCCTCCTCGGCCCGCTCCTGCTGCCGTGGGCGACGGGCAACTCCGCGACCGAGTTCGTCGCCAAGCCATTCACCGAGTACGGTCTCTTCGGCACCGACAACCTCGGCCGGGACGTGCTCAGCCGGTTCCTGGCCGGCGGCCTCACCCTCTTCGTCTACGCCCTGCTCGCCACGGCGCTGGGCATGGTGCTGGGCACGATCATCGGGATGATCGCCGCCTACACCGGCGGGGTCCTCGACTCGATCATCATGCGCCTCAACGACGTCATCCTCGCCATCCCGCAGCTCGTGTTCGCGCTGCTGGCGATCACGGTGCTCGGGCCCCAGGGCTGGGTGCTGGTGACCGTCATCGGCATCACCCACGCCCCGCGCATCGCCCGCGTCGCGCGCTCGGCGACCCTGGGCGTGATCACCGAGGACTACATCCTCGCCGCCGAGATGTACGCGGTGCCGCGGTGGAAGATCATCGTCCGCGAGCTGCTGCCCAACATCACCGGGCCGCTGAGCGTGGAGGCAGGACTGCGCCTGACCTACTCGATCGGCTACATCGCCTCCCTGTCGTTCCTCGGACTCGGACTGCAGCCGCCGGCCGCGGACTGGGGCCTGATGATCAACGAGAACCGGATCGCGCTGAGCGTCCAGCCCTGGGGCGTGCTGCTGCCGGTCATCGCCATCGCCGTGCTCACCATCGGCACCAACTTGCTCGCGGACTCCTTCGCCCGGGCGGTCGCCTCGACCTCAGTGGAGAACACATGACCACGAACCCGACCACCACCGACACCGTCACCGAGGCGGGCGACCATTCCGTCGTCCTGCGCGTGTCCGATCTGCGGGTCGCCACCACCGCCGGCGACGAGATCCTCCACGGGGTCAGCTTCGCCCTCAAGCGCGGGGAGATCCTCGGTCTCGTCGGCGAGTCCGGCTCCGGCAAGACGACGGCCGGCCTGGCCTGCATGGGCCACTTCCGGGAGGGGTTGAAGTACTCCTCGGGGTCCGTGAGCCTGTGGCCGCGAGGCGACGAGACCGCCGTCGAGGTCGTCGAACTCGACGAGGTGGCTGTGCGGGCCCTGCGCGGCTCCCGGATCGCCTACATCCCGCAGGACCCGGCGCTCTCGCTCAATCCCGCGATGCGGGTGGGCGAGCAGATCAGCGAGGTCCTCGACATCCACGGCTTCGGCAGCTCCGAGTCCGAGCGTTCCGCCCGCGTCGCCGAGGTGCTCGGTGACGTCGGCCTGCCGGGGGACAGGGTGTATCAGAAGCGGTGGCCGCACCAGCTCTCCGGCGGTCAGCAGCAGCGCATCGGCATCGCGATGGCGTTCGCCATGTATCCCGATGTGCTCATCCTCGATGAGCCGACCACCGGCCTGGACGTCTCCACGCAGGCGGTCGTGCTCGACACGATCCGGCGGATGACCGTGGCCAACGACGTCGCCGGCCTCTACATCACCCACGACCTCGCGGTGATCCGTGAGATCTCCGACCGGGTGGCCGTGATGCTGCGCGGTGACCTCGTCGAAGAGGGACCGGTCGAGGGCGTGCTTGAGCACCCCCGGCACGAGTACACGCAGATGCTCATGTCCGCGGTCCCGGACCTCGCCGGCCGCAAGACCATCGGCGATGGGACGGCCGGGGCCACCGCCTCGGTGGAGGACGTCGTGGACGAGGATGCCTCGGATGAACACACCACCACGGTCCTGATGGACTCACCGCTGCTGCAGGTCAAGGACGTGGCGCTGTCCTACGGGAAGGCCCAGATCCTCGACGGCATCAACCTCACCCTCAACCCGGGGGAGTGCACGATGCTCCTCGGCGAGTCCGGATCGGGCAAGACGACCCTGTCGCGGTGCATCGCCGGGCTCAACGACGACTATTCGGGGCAGGTGCAGCTGTGGGGCGAGACCATGGCGCCCTCGACCCGGAAGCGGACGAACGAGCAGCGGGTGGGCGTGCAGTACGTGTTCCAGTCGCCGTTCTCGTCGCTCAACCCCAGGCGGTCGATCGGGCAGTCCCTGTCCGTGCCGCTGGAGATGAGCGGGGAGGACAACGCCGCGGCGCGCAAGTCCAAGGTCGAGGACGCTCTCGACGCGGTGCGGCTGGGTCGCAGCTTCTACCACCGCCGGCCCGGTGACCTCTCCGGCGGTGAGCGGCAGCGCGCCGCGATCGCCCGGGCCCTGGTCAACGCCCCATCGGTGCTCGTCTGCGATGAGATCACCTCGGCGCTCGACGTCAGCGTGCAGGCATCGATCATCGCGCTGCTGCGGACCCTGCGCCAGGAGAGGCAGCTGGCGATGCTGTTCGTCACGCACAACATCGCCCTCTCCCGCCACGTCGCCGACAACCTGGCGGTGCTCAACAAGGGCAAGATCGTCGACTACGGCCCCACCGATGAGGTGCTGGAGGACCCGAAGCACGAATACACCCGGGAGCTCATCGACGACGTGCCGAAGTTCTGAAGCCGGCGGTCCGTCCTCAGCGCCCCCGCAGGTCCGCCGGAACCGGACCGGAGGAAGGCCAGACACCAGGAAGGTCATGGCAGAGTCGATCGACATCGCATATCCGTTCACCGGCCGGTGGCTGACGCAGAACAGTCCGGCCGATCGAGTTCCGAGCCACGGCACGGCGGCGTTCGCGAGCTCGTACGCCATCGACTTCGTACCGGTCGACGACGCCGGCCGCACGGCACCGATGCGCCTCGACTCGTTCGTGCGCCCGGAGCCGCCGGAGAGGTTTCCGGGCTTCGGACGCCTCTTGAAGGCACCCGTTGAGGGGACGGTCATCGCCGCCCACGATGCCGAGCCGGATCATCCCGCGCATCGTGGACTGCCCTCGGTCGCCTACGCGCTCACCCAGGCGAGACGAGCCCGCGCCAGGTGGCTGGAATTGGCCGGCAACCACGTGTTCATCAGCTGCGGTGATGTGGTCGTCGCCCTCTGTCACCTGCAGCAGGGCAGCGTTGTGGCCCGGACGGGGGAGCGGGTCGCGGTCGGGGACGTGGTCGGTCGGTGCGGGAACTCCGGCCACAGCACCGAGCCACATGTCCACGTGCAGGCATTCACCGGTCCCGCCGTCACACAAGCGACCGCGGTGCCGCTGTCGTTCAACGGATCACTGCCGCAGAACGGGGAGATCGTCGACGCACTGTAGCGCAGACCCGGTGGCCTGTCAGCGGCGAAATGCGGTGATTGCCGATTCTGACGGAGCCCACTGCTCGCGGTCAGTGGGCATTCGAGAAGGACGCGTAGCCTGTAGCCCGATACGCCGAGGCGCCTGCTCGGGGCCTCTGATGACCGAAGGGGCAGACTATCCGCTTGCACACCCATGCGCTCCGACCGCAACCGTCTCCGGCTGACTCCGCTTCACCCGCGACAGGCAAATGCTGGCCGCCGATGACACCCCTCAGGCCGACCGGACTGTCAGTCCGGCGGGGGAGAGCGGTGGCCCTGCTGACGGGGGAGGTGCGGACATGCTGACGGGAGAGGCGAAGAGGTCGGAGCGGGTCAGCGCGTTCATGCAGTTCGTCGCCGTGAGCTGCGCGGCGGGAATCATGGCGGCCGGGCTGGCGATCCCGTTCGTCGGATTCGGGGCTGCGAGCGCCGAGGCCGGGGTCGACGTCTTCAACGCACTTCCCGCCGAACTCGACGAGCGGCCACTCGCGGAGCAGTCGCGGATGCTCGCGGCAGACGGATCGGAGATCGCGACGTTCTACTGGCAGAATCGCCAGGAAGTCGGCTTCGACGACATCTCCCAGGAGATGAAGGAGGCGACCGTCGCGGTCGAGGACTACCGCTTCTATGAGCATGAGGGCGTCGACATCCAGGGCATCACCCGCGCGGCGGTGAACAATGTCGTCAGCGATTCGACCCAGGGCGGTTCGACCCTGACCCAGCAGTACGTGAAGAACGTGCTCGCGCAGAATGCGTACGCCGAGGGCGACGAGCAGGCCTATTCCGAGGCGATCCAGTCGACCGGTGGCGAGGGCTACGCCCGGAAGGCACGCGAGGTGAAGCTCTCGGTGGCGCTGGAGAACCAGTACAGCAAGGACGAGATCCTCCACCGCTACCTCAACATCAACAACTACTCGGGGTCGCCGAACGTCTACGGGGTGGAGGCGGCGGCGCAGCGCTACTGGGGAGTGCCCGCCTCCAAGCTCAACATCCAGCAGTCGGCCACCTTGGCCGGCATCGTCCAGAACCCGTGGGCATTCAATCCCGAACGGCATCCGGACCGGACCCTGGAGCGCCGCAACACGGTGCTCGCGCTCATGCACCAGCACGGCTTCATCGACGACGCGCAGTACCAGGAAGCGCGGCAGACCGGTCTGGATCTCGACATCCACGAGACCGGCAACGGCTGCGCGGCGGCCGGGAACCAGGCGTACTTCTGCGACTACGTGCAGCGGATCATCGAGACCGACGAGAGCTTCGGTCGGGACAAGGACGAGAGACAGCAGCTGCTGCGGCGCGGCGGCCTGACGATCAGGACCAGCCTCGACCCGGACATCCAGAACATCTCGAACCGGGCGGTCAAGGACCGAGTCCCGGTCGACGACGCCTCCCACGCCGGTCATACCGCGGTCACGGTGGAACCCGGAACCGGCCGGGTCATCGCCATGGCGCAGAACCGTGAGTACACGGCGGGTGAGGCAGAGGGATCCGCCCAGACCCAGATCAACTACAACGTCGGACGCAAGCTCAACGGAGCCAACGGCTTCCAGGTGGGGTCGACGTGGAAGCCGTTCGTGCTGGCCCAATGGCTCAAGGAGGGGCACGGGCTGGACGAGACCGTCGACTCCACCCGCCGCAGCTACCCGGCGGACTCGTGGAGCTATGACGGCTGCCCCTCGATGGGCGGGGAATGGAACCCGCACAATGCCGAGGACACGGACGCCGGCGGGGCGATGTCGGCCCTGCAGGCAACGAGAACCTCGGCGAACACGGGCTATGCGGCGATGGGGAACCAGCTGAACATGTGCGGCATCATGAAGAACGCGCAGTCCCTGGGGATCGACTACGGCAGCGGCACCCCGCTCGACGCCGCCAGGGACGACGGTTACATTCCCGCCCTGGGACCGGCCTCGATCCTCGGCACCGTCCAGGTCGCACCCATCGACATGGCAGCCGCCTACGCGGCCTTCGCCGCCGACGGCAAGTACTGCCGGCCGACGCCCATCGACTCGGTGACCAACGCCGACGGGGACGAACTTGACGTGCCCTCCGCCGACTGCGAGCAGGCGCTCGACAAGGAAGCTGCCCAGGGCGTCGCCTATGCCATGAGTCAGACCTTCAAGGGCGGGACGACGAAGGGCCTTGAGATCGGGGCACCGGCGGCGGCGAAGACCGGGACGACGAACTTCGAGGTGGGCTCGACCTCATTCGGCGGGTACACCCGCTCGTTGTCGACGTACGTGTGGACCGGGGATCCCGAACGCAATCGCGACTGGCGCAAGGACGGGGCGGGTGCCGTGCAGGGTGAGATCTTCGGGGCGACGATCTCCGGACCGACCTGGAAGACCATCATGAGCAAGGCGGTCCGTCACACCGATGGCAACACGGGGTTCCCCGAACCCGGCTCGTGACCGCGTGTCAGGTGCCTGACCGGGTCCGGTAGTGGGCGTAGATCAGACCGCTGGGAAAGCTCCGCTGCTCGACCAGATCGAGGTCGAGGCGGACCCCCCCGGGGAAGAACCGCTTGCCGCCGCCGACCACGCTGGTGGTGATGAAGAGGTGGTACTCGTCGACCAGCCCGGCCGTGATCGCCTGGGCGGCGAGAGTCGGGCCCTCGACGGTGAGGTCGTGGTCCGACTCCTCCTTCAGCCGCCGCACCGCCTCGGCGTCGAAGGACCTCTCGAGGCGGGTGTTCGCGCTCGCCGCCGCATCGAGGGTCGTCGAGTAGACGACCTTCTGTGCGGCCTTCCAATCCTTCGCATACTGCAGGATGTGGGGCGGAACGTCGGGCTGGGTGTCCACGGTCTCCCAGAAGACCATCGTCTCGTACATCCGTCGCCCGTAGAGGTAGGTGCCGATGTGGCGGAAGGTGTCGCCGATGAACGTGTGCACCTCCTCGTCCTCGGCGCCTCTGCCGAGGTTCCCTTCGGCGGCCTCGGCGTAGCCGTCGAGTGACGTGATCATGGAATAGATGAGCTTGCCCATGTCGGCTCCTCTGCCTTGAGGCGAGTCGAGTGACTCACCTCTTTGAAGATAGCCCACCCCCTGTGGTGAGTCAAGTGACTCACCACTGTGCGACAATGGAACCATGACCCGCGAGCTCTCCGCCTACCACCGTCAGGTGGCCGCCGACAATCGCGCGGCGATCCTGACTGCGGCCGCGGACCTGTTCCTCGAGCACGGCTATGATCGGACCTCGCTGGCGCGAGTCGCGGCGAGTGCCGGAGTGTCCAAGGCGACACTGTTCAAGCAGTTCCCGACCAAGGCGGAGCTCTTCGAGGCCAC
>JAPSIC010000068.1 GCA_031179165.1 Brevibacterium sp. | reverse complement strand
CTGACCTCGATGATGCCCGCATTGTGGAGCTCTCCCAGCGCCTGTCGCAGCGTGGCGCGGGAGACGCCGAGGTCGGCGGCGAGTTCTCGTTCGGCCGGCAGCTTGTCCCCGACGAGGTACTGGCCGAGACGAATGGCGCGCAGCAGTCGGGCGATCGTCTGCTCGAAGACATTGTTCGGCCGCCCGGTCTGAACCACCAGCCGCTCACCCCTTTTCCCTCTCCGAACCCGTGCACCCTGTTCCCCACCGTCGGCCGAGAGGGTTGACAGCCCAATGTTATCCAGATTACATTCGTTCCAGTTCAATGGTCTGAAAACATTCCATTGATGGATCGTCGATCACGGGAGACTTCAATCCAGCGATCACCGACCGGCGATTCAATCCAGCGATCACCGACCGGCGATTCGGTCCAGCGATCGCCGACTGGCGATTCGGTCCAGCGATCACCAACCAGCAGTTCGATTCAGCAGTTCGATTCAGCAGTCTCCATTCAGCAACGACGTTGAGGACGGATATGAGCCGGAACATCGAATACGGCAACGTGGCCGAGAACTATCTCGAGAAGCGACAGCTGCGGAAGGGCGCTGCCGGGTGGGTCCTGCTCGCGGGCCTCGGCGTCGCCTATGTCATCTCCGGCGACTTCTCGGGGTGGAACCTGGGACTGGCGGAAGGAGGATGGGGCGGACTCCTCATCGCCTTCCTGCTCATGGGATTGATGTACGTCTGCATGGTCTTCGGCCTCGCGGAGCTCTCCTCCACCCTGCCGACGGCCGGGGCCGGCTACGGTTTCGCCCGCCGAGCCCTGGGGCCGCTGGGCGGATTCGCCACCGGAATGGCGATCCTCATCGAATACACGATGGCGCCCGCGGCCATCTCGACCTTCATCGCCGGCTATGTCCAGGCCCTCGGGATCCTTCCCGAGAGCGTTCCCGTCTGGACGATCTACCTCGCCGCCTACGCCATCTTCATCGGCATCCACCTGTGGGGAGTCGGTGAGGCCCTGCGCCTGATGTTCGCCATCACCGCGGTCGCCGTGATCGCCCTCATCGTGTTCGTGTTCGCCGCCGTCCCGCACTTCGACGCCTCCAATCTCTTCGACATCGAGCCCACCGCGGCACTCGGGTCGAGCACCTTCCTGCCGATGGGCATCAGCGGTCTGCTCGCCTCCCTGGTGTTCGGCATCTGGTTCTTCCTCGCCATCGAGGGCGTCCCCCTGGCCGCCGAGGAGTCCGCCGACCCCAAGCGGGACATGCCGCGCGGGATCATCACCGCCATGGCGATCCTCGTCGTCTTCGGCGCCCTCATGCTCATCCTCGTCCCCGGGGTGGCCGGAGCCACGGCCATGGGCGAGTCCGACAATCCCCTGCCCGAGGCACTGCGCCAGGCCTACGGTGAGAACTCGGCGCTGGCGACCTTCGTCAACTGGGCCGGACTCGCGGGCCTGGTGGCGAGCTTCTTCTCCATCATCTTCGCCTACTCCCGGCAGCTCTTCGCGCTGTCGCGGGCGGGGTACCTGCCGAAGTGGATGTCGCTCACCGGTGGTCGCCGAACACCGGTCCTGGCCCTCATCGTTCCCGGCACGATCGGCTTCATCCTCGCCATCCTCGTCGACGGCAACGGCGGGATCCTGCTCAACGTCGCGGTGTTCGGGGCGACGGTGTCCTACGTCATGCTCAACCTCTCGCACATCCGCCTGCGGATCAAGGAGCCGGATCTGCCGCGCGGCTACCGCACCCCCGGCGGCATCGTCACGACCTCCATCGCCCTGGTGCTCGCCTCCGTGGCCGTGGTCGCGACGTTCTTCGTCGACATCACGGCCGCCGCCATCGCCGCCGGAGTCTTCCTCGTCGCTCTCGCCTACTTCTGGTTCTACTCCCGGCACCACCTCGTCGCCAGCGCCCCGGAGGAGGAGTTCGCCCAGATCCAGGCCGCCGAGGAGGAGCTCAAGTGAGCGACCCTGCGCTCACCGACGGCGCGCTGACCGACCCTGCGCTCACCCACAGCGCGCGAACAGAAAGCGTGCGGACAGACCGCACAGACATCCCACCGAAGGACCATCGCATGAGAGAAGCATCTGTCCCGACCACGCCGACGTCGACGCAGAGAACGGCCAAGGGGTCGATCCAGGCGCCGCCGCTGAGCGTCGACGAGCTGCGCGAACTCGTCGCCGCGGGCACGATCGACACCGTCGTCGTCGCCGTCACCGACTCCCTGGGCCGACTGCAGGGAAAGCGGCTGGGCGCCCAGTTCTTCCTCGACGAGTCGATGGGCCACGGCTCCGAATGCTGCAACTACCTGCTGGCCGTCGACGTCGAGATGAACACCGTGGCCGGCTACGAGATGTCGTCGTGGGAGACCGGCTACGGGGACATGGTGATGAAACCGGACCTGGCCACCCTGCGGCTGATCCCGTGGCAGCCGGGCACGGCCATGGTCAACTGCGACATCCTCTGGACCACCGGTGCCGAGGTGAGCGCCTCCCCCCGGCAGATCCTCAAGCGACAGCTCGACCGCCTCGACGAGCACGGGCTGAGCGCCTTCGCTGGCACCGAACTCGAGTTCATCACCTTCGACACCACCTACGAGGAGGGCTTCGGCTCCGGCTACACCCGGATGACCCCGTCGAACCAGTACAACGTCGACTACTCCCTGCTCGGCACCGCCCGGATCGAACCGCTGCTGCGCGACATCCGCAACTCGATGGCCGGCGCCGGGCTCTACGTCGAAGGGGCCAAGGGGGAGTGCAACTTCGGCCAGCACGAGATCACCTTCAAGTACCAGCCCGCGCTCAAGGCCTGCGACGATCACGCCGTGTACAAGAACGGGGCGAAGGAGATCGCCGCCCAGCACGGCAAGTCGATCACCTTCATGGCCAAGTACGACCAGAAGGAGGGCTCGTCCTGCCACATCCATCTCAGCTTCCGGTCCACGGACGGACAGATGGTGATGGCCGGCGACGGCGAGCACGGGTTCTCGCCCCTGATGGAGCACTTCATCGCCGGGCAGCTGGCCTGCATGGAGGACTTCACCTACTTCTTCGCCCCCAACATCAACTCCTACAAGCGGTTCGTCGAGGGGTCCTTCGCTCCCACGGCGGTGGCCTGGGGATTCGACAACCGGTCCTGCGCGTTCCGGGTCGTCGGCAGCGGTCCGTCCCTGCGGGTCGAGTGCCGCGTGGGCGGGGCCGATCTCAATCCCTACCTCGCCACCGCCGCCCTGGTGGCGGCCGGGCTGCACGGGATCGAGAACGAGCTGGAGCTGCCCGAGATCACCTCCGGCAACGCCTACGCCTCCGACGCCGCCCGCCTGCCCACCACCCTGCAGGGCGCCCGAGACCGGCTGGCAGAGTCTCAGCTGGCGAAGGACGCCTTCGGCGAGGACGTGGTCAGGCACTACGTCCATGCCGCCGATGTGGAGCTTGAGGCCTACAACGCCGCCGTCACCGACTGGGAGAGGATCCGTGGCTTCGAACGACTCTGAGAGCATCGGCGCGCCCGCCGGCGCCGAGGCACCCGACCGCGCAACCGACGCACCCGTGATCGCCATCAGCTGCTACCTGCAGCGGGCGGCGTGGGGTGTATGGGACACCGAGGCGGCCCTGCTCCCGGCCGACTACGTGCGGATGGTCGGCGGCTGCGGCGGAGTCCCCGTGCTGCTGCCGCCGCACGGGCTCAGGCTCGAGGTCCTCGACCGGGTCGACGGCCTCATCATCGCCGGCGGCGCGGACGTCGACGCGTCAGCCTACGGACAGCCGGCACACCCGCACACGGCCTCGCAGCCCCACCGGGACGCCTCCGAGCTGATGCTGCTCGAGGCGGCGCGGGAACGGGCGCTGCCGGTGCTCGGCATCTGCCGCGGGATGCAGGTCATCAACGTCTTCGCCGGCGGCACCCTGCACCAGCACCTGCCCGAGGTGATCGGGCACGCCGACTACCAGCCCGCCCCCGGGGTGTACGGCGAGGTCGAGGTCGCCACGGTGCCCGGCACGCTCGCCGAGGCGGTCTTCGGCCCACGACTCACGGCGCCCTGCTATCACCACCAGGGGATCGACCGCCTCGGCGCGGGTCTGAAGGCCTCCGGGCACAATCCCGAGGGTCTGGTCGAGATCCTCGAACCCGAATCCGCCGGGGACTGGCCGGGGTGGATGTTCGCGGTGCAGTGGCACCCCGAACACCACACGGAGGACGAACGAGTGGTCCAGGCCCTCGTCGACGCCGCGCAGCGGCACCAGCACCGAACCGATGAACGCCGATGAAAGAGGAGAGACGTTGACTGCCTACAAGGTCATCAATCCGGCCACGGAGGAATTCCTGGACGAGGTCGAGCTCGCCGACCTGGAGACCACGGACAGGATCATCGCCAAGGCCCGCGCGGCCTTCGAGACGTGGCGGAGGGTGGCACCGGGGGACCGGGCGCGGCTGATGCGCCGCTTCGCCGACATCGTCGACGCCCACATCGATGAGCTCGCCGCCCTCGAGGTCGCCAACTCCGGGCACACGATCTCCAATGCGACCTGGGAAGCCGGGAACGTCCGCGATGTCATCGAGTACTACGCGGCAGTCCCCGAGCGGCTCTTCGGCCGGCAGATCCCCGTCGACGGCGGGATGAATGTGACCTTCGCCGAACCGCTCGGGGTCGTCGGCGTCATCGTCCCGTGGAACTTCCCGATGCCGATCGCCGGCTGGGGATTCGCGCCCGCTCTCGCCGCCGGGAACACCGTCGTGCTCAAGCCCGCCGAGATCACCCCGCTGACCGCGATGAGGATCGGCGAACTGGCCCTCGAGGCCGGACTGCCCGAAGGAGTGCTCAACGTCATCCCGGGTCGCGGCTCGGTCGTGGGCGAGCGGTTCGTCTCCCATCCCGAGGTGCGCAAGATCGTGTTCACCGGCTCCACCGAGGTGGGGAAGAGGATCATGGCCGGCTGTGCCCAGCAGGTGAAGAACGTGACCCTGGAGCTCGGCGGCAAGAACGCGAACATCGTCTTCGACGACGCGGACCTCGCCGAGGCGGTCGCCGCGGCCCCCGGTGGAGTGTTCGACAACTCCGGACAGGACTGCTGCTCGCGCTCGCGGCTGCTCGTCCAGCGCGGGATCTATCCCGACTTCCTGGCCGCGCTCGAGGAGTCGGTGCGCGGCTTCACCTGCGGCGACCCGACCCGGGCCGACACCGACATGGGACCCCTGGTCACCGCCGCCCACCGGGACAAGGTGGCCGGATACGTCCGGGACGCCGAGGTCGCCTTCACCGGCTCGTGCCCCACCGGCCCCGGATTCTGGTTCCCTCCCACCGTGCTCACCCCCGGTGACCTGGGGCAGGCGGACTTCAACGAGGAGATCTTCGGTCCCGTCGTCTCCGTCGTGCCCTTCGACACCGAGGAGGAGGCCGTGGCGATCGCCAACAACACCGAATACGGCCTGTCCGGGTCGATCTGGACTAACAGCCTTGACCGCGCCATCCGGGTCTCCCGCGGGGTCGAGGCCGGGAACCTGTCGGTGAACTCGCATTCCTCGGTGCGGTACTGGACGCCGTTCGGCGGCTTCAAGCAGTCGGGCCTGGGCCGGGAGCTGGGTCCCGATGCGGTGTCCGCCTTCACCGAGACGAAGAACGTCTTCTTCGCCACCCGCGGCGCCTGAGGGCCTGTCACACCATCGAACAGCACTGGACTACAAGGAGAACAATGAGCACTGCAACGACTCGCCTCAAGGACAAGGTCTGCGTGATCACCGGGGGAGCCTCGGGCATCGGACTGGCCAGCGCCCGGCGCCTGGCCGAGGAGGGCGCGAAGGTCGTCATCGCCGATCTCGACGACGAGCGGGGACCGCAGGTGGCCGAGGAGCTGGGCGGACTCTTCGTCAAGGTCAATGTGGCCAAGGAGGAGGACGTGAAGAACCTCTTCGCGCGGACCGTCGAGCACTACGGGCGGGTCGATGTGGCCTTCAACAACGCCGGCATCAACCCGACCGACGACAGCTCGATCCTCGAGACCGACATCGACGCCTGGTCGCGGGTGCAGACGGTCAACCTCACCTCGGTGTACCTGTGCTGCAAGTACGCGCTCGAGCAGATGGTCAAGCAGGGTTCGGGATCGATCATCAACACGGCCTCGTTCGTGGCGCTGATGGGAGCAGCGACCTCGCAGATCTCCTACTCCGCGTCCAAGGGCGGTGTCCTGTCGATGAGCCGCGAACTCGGAGTGGAGTTCGCCAAGCAGGGAATCCGCGTCAACGCCCTGTGCCCGGGGCCCGTCAACACCCCACTGCTGCGCGACCTCTTCGCCGCGGATCCGGTCCAGGCCCAGCGCCGACTCGTCCACGTGCCCGGAGGGCGCTTCGGCGAACCGGAGGAGATCGCGGCGGCGGTCGCCTTCCTCGCCAGCGACGACTCGACCTTCGTCAACGCCACGGCATTCAACGTCGACGGCGGGATCACCGCAGCCTACGTCACCGCGGAGTAGCTCGTGCGTGCACTCGCCGGGGGTCCGAGGAGCGGATCAGGTCTGACGACGCATTCTGCTGATCGAACCGGGCGTGCAGCCGATGACGCGTGAGAAGGCACGGCTGAAGGCCGCCTCGGACCGGTAACCCAGTTCGGAGGCGAGTCGGGCGACCGTGGTGTCCTCTTCGAGCAACCTGGATTGTGCGAAGTTCATCCGCCAGCGGGTGAGATAGACGATCGGAGTCTCACCCACGAGATCGGTGAAGCGCGCACTGAATGTGGACCGTGACATGGTGGCGACCCCAGCGAGCCGCTCGAGGCTCCATTCGCCACCCGGGTTGTCATGGATGGCCTCGAGAGCACGGCCGATGCGCTCATCCTGGAGCGCGCGAAGCCACCCGGTTGCCGCACCCGGATCGGCGGCGAGCCAACCGCGGATCGCCTGCACAACCAGAATGTCGGCCAGACGGGTGGCCACGGCTTCTCCGCCGGGCTGGGGATGGGACAGTTCTCCCGCCATCAGACGCAGGGTGTCACGAATCGCGGATGCTGCCGACAGCGTGTCGCCGCCGACGAACAGGATGCGCGGGAGGGTGCGCATCAGCTCGCGGGCGGCCGGATCGTCGAACGACACGATGCCGCAGATCAACTGTGTCGTCCGCCCGGAGCCGCCGTATCGAAGCATCGAGTACTTCTCGGTGACGTACCTCTGGGGGAGCAAGTCGACGCGAGGGCCTCGGGCGGCGGTCGGTTCGCTCAGCAGGTCATGGCCTCGCCCATGCGGGACGAGCGCGAGATCTCCGGCGCGCAGCTCGAGCGGCTCCGCATCCGGCAGCCGCAGCCAGCACGAACCGGTGGTCACGACATGGAAGCTGACCGAATCCTGGAGGGCGGGCATCTCCACTGCCCATGGTTCGCTCAACTCGGAATGCGAGTAGAACGTACTGCGCATCCGCAGTCTGTGGAGCACATGGGCAAGCCGATCGTGCCCTTGTGCCACTGTTCTCTCCATCTCGCAATCGTGACACATGAACCGGCACACGACCTGCAAACCCGGACGAACAAGCAAGAGAAACCGGCTTTCGAGCATGGGAATGCCGGCAAAGCCTCCGTAATCTCGGTATCAGAGTCAAACCGAACCGATCGAGGGGATTCATCATGTACGTCATCGCTGGAGCGACGGGCCGCGTGGGATCAGCCGTCACGAGACACCTGCTGGACGCAGGCGCAGAAGTTCGCGTGATCGTTCGTCGTCGCGCTGATGCCGAACATTGGCAAGCACAGGGGGCGGAGGCTCGCATCGCCGTGCTGGAAGACCGGGCCGCCGTGAGCGAAGCCCTCGAAGGGAGCACCGGGTTCTTCGCGCTGCTGCCCTTCGATCTGACTGTGACGGATGTCGACGCCCACGCCGACACGCTCATCACCTCGATCGCAGGTGCGGTCGCCGATCAGCAGGTTCCCCACGTCGTCATGCTCTCATCCGCCGGGGCTGATCGTGCCGAGGGCACAGGTCCGATCACCGGGCTGCACCGCCTGGAACAGGCACTCCTCTCCACGGGCACCGTCCTGACTGCACTCCGTTCCGGGCACTTCCAGGAGAAGGTCTCAGATGTGATCGACGTTGCTCGAGACAGCGGCATCTACCCGGTGTTCGCGACGTCCGCCGATGTGCCGCTCCCGATGGTCGCCACCCGGGACATCGGGGCGCTGGCGGCCCAGTGCCTTCTGGCCCCGTCCGCTGCCAGCGAGGTCGTGGACGTCATCGGTCCCGGGTACTCGGAGCGAACAGTCGCCACACTGCTCGGCCGGGCACTCGGGCGAGAGCTGGAGACGGTGGTCATCCCCGAATCCGCATGGACGCAGACACTTGCCGACGCAGGCTTCAGTCCTCACATCGCTGAACAGCTTGCCGAACTGTACCGAGCAGATGCGCAAGGACTGCTCGCACCTCGCGGGGACCGACGCGCTCGAGTGACCACCGGGCTCGGGACCACCATCTCCCATCTGCTCGAACCCTCAGCGGCCGCACGACCATGATTCTCTCCGTGCCGGCACTTGTCGCGGTCATCGCCAACGGGATGATGGCAGGGCTGTTCTTCGCGTTCGCCTGCGCAATCACCCCTGGATTCCGCCGCGTTGACGATGATGCCTATGTCCGCGCGTTCCGCGCGATCAACTCAGCGATTCTGGGCGGTTGGTTCCTGCTGCTCTTCTGGATGGCGCCGCTGTCTGCCGCCGCCAATGTGATGCTCCTCCTCTGGCGCGGCGAATCGGCGTCGCTGTCTCTTCTGGGTGCAATCTGCTCGATTCTCACGGTGGGGATCACGGCTGCTGCCAATGTGCCGCTCAACCGCGAGCTGGACAGGGCTCCGATCACCCTGCGGCAGCAGAGCCGCAGCACACGCCGGCGGTTCGAAGAGCGATGGAACCACTGGAACCTCGCCCGCACGTGCACCAGCATCGGTGCGCTC
This sequence comes from Brevibacterium sp., assembly GCA_031179165.1. Classification (GTDB taxonomy): domain Bacteria; phylum Actinomycetota; class Actinomycetes; order Actinomycetales; family Brevibacteriaceae; genus Brevibacterium. The sequence goes on along the minus strand of JAPSIC010000068.1, from coordinate 8,060 downwards.
ATCTTCCTCACCGCCTCACTCGCGCTGCAAGGCGGGTGAGGCGGACAGCGCCTCGTGGGACTGCGGACCTCGGGTGGTGGCCGGGTGTGCGGAGGACGTGATCGCGGAACACAGCGACAGAGAACGCGACCATCGGTCATCATGGTCTCATGAGTGACCTGAGAATCCTTGTCGTCGAACACGAACAGGGCACGGGGCCCGAGCGCTTCGGCGACTGGCTCATCGATGCCGGGGCGGACCTCGAGATCCGCCGCCCCCACCTCGGCGAGGCGATTCCCGCCGACCTCGCCGGGTATGCCGGTCTCATCGTCCTCGGTGGTGCGGCCGGTCCCCTCGAGGACGCGGGGAATCCGTGGTTTCCGGAGGTCAGAGACCTCCTCCGACGTTCGGCGGCGGGGGAGTTCCCGAGTTTCAACATCTGCCTCGGCGGAGAGATGCTCGCCGCGGCCACCTCGGCGGGCATCGTTCGACGCGCACGCCCGCAGATCGGGGTCTATCGGCTGCACATCACCTCGGCGGGGCGGGCGGATCCGGTGTTCGCGGCCCTCGCCGCAGCGGGCTCGACATTCCCGGCGGTCCTTTTCCATCAGGAGGAGATGGAGCTGCCCGAGGGTGCGCAGCTGCTGGTCACGGGCTCGGACGCGCCGGTGCAGGCGTTCCGGTTGGGCGAGTTCGCGTGGGGCACGCAGTTCCATCCCGAGACCGATGCGGTCCAGATCGCGCGGTGGCTGGACTCGGACGCCCTGCCTCTGCCCGAGGGCAAGACGAATGAGTCGATCGTCGCGGAGCTCGCCGAGGCGGATGCCGCGCTCACCGCCGCCTGCCGGCGGCTCGCGCACGGCTTCGTCGAGTTCCTGCGCCGTGGTCACTTCACCGTGAAGGTCGCCGATCGCAGGCCCAGCGAGCTGCGCAGCTGAGCGCCCGTGCGGGTGGCGGTCGCCCCCTGCGTCGAGGTGGCCTTCGCCGTCTTCACGAGCCCCGAGGAGGCCCGGGTGAGCTCGATCATCGCCACGTTGCTGAGCCCGAAGGCCTTCGCCATGCTCGATTGGCTCACCGAGACGGTCCAGCTGGCATAGGGGTTGCCCGCTGCCGCGGTCTTCGAGGCGGCGTCGTCGCGCGAGTTGAGGTACGGCACGGCGGATCCCCACACATCGGCCGCCGTGTTGGTCCTGCCGCCGGACGAGGATGAGTACACCGCATCGATGAGTGAGCCGCTGTGCATGACCACTCGGGCATTCATGACCGAGGACCCCGAGGCGCTCGTCGTGTCCCGCACGGCGGAGCGCCAGGGGGCGCTGCCCGAGGCGTTCTCATGGTTCCAGCCGAGGAACCGCTGCGAGCTGACCTCATCGTAGACGTGGCAGCCGCACGCGGATTTGATCGCGCCGAGGTTCCGGTACGCGTAGGTGCGGGAGGCGATGGCCTGCGTGCGCAGGGCCTCCTGCTGCCAGGACGCCGGCATCTCCGCGATCCCCGGCAGATACTCGGTGTTCACGCGCATGACGCCGAGCACGTTGAGGGCGCTCGCCAGCTGCCGGATCTCGAGCTTTCCGTGCCGGTAGGTGCCGGTCGCGCCGTTCTGCGTCCCGCTCACCGCCACCGTCGTCGCCGAAGTGCCCGACCAGTAGCGCGTACCCTGCCATTCCACGGTGATCCAGCTCGCCTCCCTCGACGTTGCGCCCACGGTCGCCTTCACCGTGCCCGCCGAGGTGCGTTCGACGGTGATCGTGCTGCTCGATTCGAGTGTGGCGGATCCGACCTTCACCCGCAGGCGGCCCGCCGCGGGAGTGATCGTCACGGACTTCTTCCCGGCCAGCAGCTGCACCTTGATGTCGGCATTGGCATGAGCAGTGGTCGTCGTCGCCTGCGCCGGATAGTAGTAGTGCTCGAGGATCTGGGTCGCCGACTTTCCGGCCGCGGCCATCCCGCGTGCTCCGTATTGGCTCATTCCCACGCCGTGGCCGAACCCGGACCCGGTGAGCGAGAACGATGTCGGTGCCGTGGTGACGCGCACCGTCGTGCCGCGCCCGCTGGCCCAGGAGATCCAGCCCTTCTGGAAGTTCTGGCGGGTCTCGGATCCTGACTGGTACTCATCGGTCGTCGGATATCCGAGGGGCCCCTTCTCCCAGCCGGAATTCTTCCACGCCGTGCGGATCGCGCCCCAGGTGGGATGTGCCCCGGTGGCCGTCGTCCAGTGGATCGAGCCGCGTTCGAACGACTGGTAGCACCCGTTCTGGATCAGCGTGCAGCGCTCCGGACCGGTCGGATATCCGAGGGGTCCGCTCTCCCACCCCGTCCTCTTCCATGCCGTGCGGATGGCGCCCCACGTGGCTTGTGCTCCGGTGGCCTTCGTCCAGTGGATCGAACCGCGTTCGAACGACTGGTAGCACCCGTTCTGGATCAGCGTGCACCGGACGGGGCTCGTCGTCTGTCCGAGGCGTCCCGAGCTTCCGCCCAGCGAATGGTACAGGGTGCCGATCGCGCCGCTGGTCGGGTAGGCGGCGTGAACGGGCGAAGGACCGGCCAGGGCGAGGAGAAGCAGGCACACGAGCAGGGCCGCCGCCCTGAGGCCGACCTGCCTCAAAGCGGAGGAGTTGCGCATACTCACAGAATAAGCCGGGTCCGCACCCGCGAACCTGGGAAGTGACCTTGAACGGTTCTACCGCCGTTCCTCCCGGCCGGTGAGCACCGACCAGTTCTCGCGGGTCAGGTCGACGGCGCGCTCGGCGTCCCCGGCCCTGAGCGCGGTGATGATCGCGGCATGCTGCTCGGGGGAGGCGGAGCCGCGGACGGAATCGAAGTGCAGGTACTCGGCACGGCGCAGGGTGGCCGTGACGCCTTCGAGGTGGCCGCGGATGAGCGGGTTGCCGCTGGCGGCCAGGGCGACGTCGTGGAACTCGTCGTCGGCGGTGATCGCGGCATCGATGTCCGAGTCGCGCAGGGCCTGCCGGAGGCGATCATTGGCCGCCTCCATCGCCTCGAGGTCCGCCTCGGGGAGGGTGTCGACGGCGAGCTTCATCGCCAGGGCGTGGAGTTCCGCCGCGATCTGCCGAGCATGGACGATCGCCTCCGGGTCCTCCTCGGCGACCCGGGTCATCCGCCCGGGCTCGGCGACGACGAGCCCGGCCTGAGCCAGTCGCTGCAGCGCCTCGCGCACCGGGGTCCGGGACACCTGGAGCCAGGAGCCGAGCTCCTGATCACGCAGCTGCTCGCCGGGCGCCAGCTGGCCGCGGACGATCGCATCCCGGATCGCCCGGTAGACGTCGTCGCGCAGCAGGGTTCGGCTGCGGACGGTCGACGTCGCAGGAATCGGCACCGCCACCCCTCTCCGTGGTCGCTGGGATCGAGAACTTCTGTGCGAACCATTGTATGCCCATCCGAAATGCAATATATTGCATATTGCAAGGGGAGTGCCCCAGGACACATCAACGAAGAGGACGACATGGCGATCACCGATTTCGAGCGTTACCCACTGACCTTCGGGCCCAGCCCCGTGCACGAGCTCAAGCGACTCGGCGACCACCTCGGCGGAGCCCGGGTCTGGGCCAAGCGGGAGGACGTCAACTCCGGGCTCGCGTTCGGCGGCAACAAGACCCGCAAGCTCGAGTACATCGTCCCCGACATCCTCGCCTCCGGGGCGGACACGCTCGTGTCCATCGGCGGCTACCAGTCCAACCACACCCGGCAGGTCGCGGCAGTGGCCGCGCATCTGGGACTCAAGGCGCGCCTAGTGCAGGAGCGGTGGGTCGACTGGGACGACCCCGTCAACGACAAGGTCGGCAACATCGAGCTCTCCCGCATCATGGGCGCCGAGGTGCAGCTCGACGACTCCGGATTCGACATCGGCATCCGCTCGAGCTGGGAGAACGCGATCGCCGAGGTCGAATCCTCGGGCGGGACTGCCTACCCGATCCCGGCCGGCGCCTCCGAGCACAAGTTCGGCGGTCTCGGGTTCGCCAACTGGGCCTATGAGGTCGCTGAGCAGGAGAAGGAGCTCGGCGTCTTCTTCGACACCATCGTCGTCTGCACCGTCACCGGCTCGACGCACGCGGGCATGATCGCCGGGTTCGCCGCGCTCGAGGAGGCGGGCGGACCCAAGCGCCAGGTCATCGGCATCGACGCCTCCGCGACCCTGGAGAAGACCCGGGACCAGGTGCTGCGGATCGCCCGGAACACGGCCGAGCTGATCGGACTGGGCCGGGAGATCACCGCGGAGGACGTCGACGTCCGCCCGGGCTGGGCCGGACCGGCCTACGGCATTCCCGACGAGGTCACGGTGAACGCGATCCGGACGACGGCCGAGCTCGAAGGCGTCATCATCGACCCCGTCTACGAGGGCAAATCGATGGCCGGGCTGATGGATCTCGTCGCGGGCGGCACGATCGCCAAGGACTCCACGGTCCTCTACGCCCACCTCGGCGGACAGCTGGCGCTCAACGCCTACAGCTCGATCTTCTGACCCCCTGCTCGACCCGGGGATCGACCCGGCACCCAGCTCAGGAACTCATCTCAGGAACGAGGCGCACGTGCACCAGCAGACGAACGACAGGGACCACCGCCGCAGCGACGACGAGCTCCACCAGTTCGAGACCTCGTTGCAGGTCAGCCCGCCCACGCACAACGACAGGCCGCTGCGGGCGTCCTCGTCGCCCGAGGCCGCGGTGCTCGATGAGATCGCCCAGCGGGTGCTGTGGCTGGCGACCTCGATCATCGACCGCGCCAACCGGGGCCGGACCAACCACGACGGCGTCAAGGTCGGCGGGCACCAGGCCTCCTCGGCTTCGATGGTCTCGATCATGACGGCGCTGTGGTTCACCCAGCTGCGGTCGATCGACCGCGTCTCGGTCAAGCCGCACGCCTCGCCGGTGCTCCATGCGATCAACTACCTGCTCGGAGACCTCGCCGAGGAGCACCTCGACACCCTGCGCAGCCTCGGCGGGCTCCAGCCCTACCCCTCGCGGACGAAGGATCCCGACACCGTCGACTTCTCCACCGGCTCCGTCGGCATCGGGGCCACAGCCCCGGTGTGGGCGGCGCTGGCCCACCGCTACGCCGCGGACCGGTTCCCCGACACCCCGCCGGCCGGCCGGTTCTACTCGCTGCTCGGGGACGCGGAGATGGACGAGGGAGCCGTCTGGGAGGCGATCATCGACCCCGAGGTGCGCCAGCTCGGCGAGCTCGTGTGGATCGTCGACCTCAACCGGCAGTCCCTCGACCGGGTCATCCCGGATGTGCAGATCGCGCGGCTGCAGGGGATGTTCGACGCCGCCGGCTGGCAGGTCCTGACCTGCCCGTGGGGGCGCCGCCTCGAGACCGTGTTCGCCGCCCCCGGCGGTCGGGTGCTCAAGGACCGCCTCGTCGGGATGTCGAACCCGGAGTACCAGCGGCTCCTGCGCGCCCATCCCACCGAGGTCCGCGACCGCCTGCTCACCGGCCTCGTCGAGGCGGACGCCGCCGCCCTGGGCTCGGTGCTCGACGAATTCGACGCCGACGGCCTCGCCTCCCTCATCCGCGACCTCGGCGGACACGATCTGGGGCAGCTCGTCGACACCTTCTCCCGCATCGACGACACCCGCCCCACCGTCATCTTCGCCTACACGGTCAAGGGCAAGGGCCTGGCCACCGAAGGTCACCCCGGCAACCACGCCGCCCAGCTCACCGAGACGCAGATGCGCGACCTCGCCGCCGCCTCGGGCATGGACCTCGACGACCCGTGGCAGACGTTTCCGCTGGACTCGGCCGCGGGCCGGCTGTGCCGAGAGACCGCCGAGCGCCTCGCCCGCGAGGAGATCGAGACCCACACCGTCGCCGAGGTGCCCGTGGAGCTGGGGTTCACCCCGAAGTCGGTGATCTCCACCCAGGCGGCCCTGGGCCGGTTCCTCTCCGACCTCAAACACGTCGCCCCCGAGGTGGCCCACCGGGTGGTGACCGTGAGCCCGGACGTCGCGACGTCGACCAACCTCGGCGGGTGGATCAACAAGACCGGGGTGTGGTCGCCGGCCGGACGCGAGGACTGGTTCTCCGACGACCGGGAACGAGTGCTCAAATGGCACGAGGACTCGAGGGGGCAGCACATCGAGATGGGCATCGCCGAGGTCAACCTCGTGTCCCTGGCCTGCGAGCTCGGGTCAGCGGGATCCCGCTGGGGCCAGCCCCTGCTGCCGATCGCGACGATCTACGACCCCTTCATCAACCGCGCGCTCGAGCCGTGGACCTTCGGCCTCTACGCCGGTGGCCGCTCGATCATGGTCGGCACGCCCTCCGGGGTCACCCTGGCCCCGGAGGGCGGGGCGCACCAGTCGTTCAACACCCCGTCGGTGACCTTGGAGATCCCGCGGCTGACGAGCTGGGAGCCGGCCTTCGCCCAGGACCTCGAGTGGACTCTGCTCGAGGCGCTGCGCGAACTCGCCGATCCCGACGGCGACTCCGCCTACTTCCGGCTGACGACACGTCCGGTGCTCCAGGAACTGGCCGCGGTGCCCGCCGATCCTCTGCTGCGCGAGCGCAGGCGCGAGCAGGTCGTGGCCGGCGGTTACCGCCTGAGCCCGCATCCCGCCGCCGAGGACGAGGTGACGCTCGTCGGCGTGGGCGCCATCATGACCGAGGTCATCGACGCCGCCGCGCGCCTCGCGGGACTGGGGGTGCGGGCGGGGATCGTGTGCCTGAGTTCACCGTCGAAGATCTTCCGTTCGGTGCAGGCCAGGGGGCGTGTCGCCGCGAGCACGCGGTCGGCGATCGTCGATGAGCTCTTCCCCGCAGCCCATCCGGCGCCGCTCGTCACCGTGCTCGACGGACATCCGCACGCCCTGGCCTTCCTCGCCGGAGTGCGCGGCGACGCCACCCGCAACCTCGGGGTGACCGATTTCGGTCAGGCCTCCTCGGTGGCGCAGGCCTATGCGCTCCACGGCATCGATGCGGTCTCGATCGCGGGTGCGGCGCTCGACCTCGTGGGGCGGTGAGCGCCGGACTCGATCTCGTGGGGCGGTGGCATCAGGCGTCGCAAGCGCCGAGCTCGGAGCGGGTCGGGATCGGTGACCACCCGGCTCGCGGCCCCACCGATCGGGGTCGGATCGGTGGGCGGAAAGGGGGCCGGCTCTGACCGGCCTGTGCGAAATCCGTCATAATGGCTGCGAAATCCGCAGAACCTCGGCGGGAGCTCCCGACGGTCGTCTCGACTCACCAAGCCCACAGGTTCCGGCACTTGTTGCCTGGGTCACTGTGTTGATAGCGTGAGACCTGGGCATGCGCAATCCGTCGCCAGAGACGGTGATGCGGCATGCAATCGCTTGAAGTCGGCGCCGCCAGGGCGCCCAAGAGCCAAAGGAGTCGTAAATGAGCAATGCAGGAAGCGCCGCAGGCGGCTACCGCGTCGAGAGCCCCACGACCGGTGAGATCATCGAACGGTTCGACAACGCGAGCGAAGAGGAGGTCAGCCAAGTCCTCGACGCCGCGGACAAGGCGTTCAAGTCGTGGAGCGAGAAGACCATCGAAGAGCGCGGAGCCATCGTCAACAAGGTCGCCGACCTCTTCGGTGAGCGCAAGCAGCAGCTTGCGGAGATCATCGCCGAGGAGATGGGCAAGCCGATCCCCGAAGGCATCGAGGAGGCCGAGTTCTGCGAGGCGATCTTCAACTACTACGCCGACAACGGCCCCGAGTTCGCCAAGGACGAGGAGATCAAGACCTTCTCCGGCGGGAAGGCCTTCATCCAGCGTCGCCCCATCGGCCCGCTGCTGGGCATCATGCCCTGGAACTTCCCCTACTACCAGGTCGCCCGGTTCGCCGCCCCGAACCTCGTGCTCGGCAACACGATCGTGCTCAAGCACGCCGAGATCTGCCCCCGTTCGGCCACCGCGATCGCCGAGATCATGAAGGAAGCCAGCGTCCCCGAGGGCGTGTACAACAACATCTTCGCCACGCACGAGCAGATCGAGACGATCATCGCCGATGACCGGATCCAGGGCGTGTCCCTGACCGGCTCCGAGCGCGCCGGCTCCGCCGTGGCCGCGCTCGCGGGCAAGCACCTGAAGAAGTGCGTGCTCGAGCTCGGCGGCTCCGACCC
>JAPSIC010000067.1 GCA_031179165.1 Brevibacterium sp. | reverse complement strand
GTAGCTAAGCCCATTCGCGCTGATGGTACTGCAACTTGGTGGTTGTGGGAGAGTAAGTGACTGCCGCAAAATTTGTGTGAGTGTGGGGCATGACCAGTTTTTTGGTTGTGCCCCACACGTGTATTCATGCCTGTGGGGTGTGACCCTTCCGGGGTCGCACCCCATGCGTGTGTTCGGGCTCGGGTGGGGTGTGGTCTGTTCGGGGTCGCGCCCCGTGCGTGTGTTTGGTGGGGGATGGGTGGTGGTGGTGTCCTGGGGGATGCCGGCACCGGTCATCCCCTTTCCTGCATTCACCTTTGCCTGCATTCACGCCGATCCCGTGCAGGCAATGGTTCGTCTTCGAATGGTTTGATGTCCAACATCTGAGCAATTGATTGCCGATAAACGAGATCGCTGTAAATTGTGGCGCATGAGCCTACATCCATCACTGCAGCCAATCTTCGACACGGTGCTTCATCGCAATCCCGGAGAGTCGGAGTTTCACCAAGCGGTACAGGAAGTTCTCTATTCCCTGGGTCCCGTCGTCGACAAACACCCGGAGTATCTCGAACTGTCGATGTTCGAACGACTGTGCGAACCGGAACGACAGATCATCTTCCGGGTTCCCTGGATCGACGACGAGGGCGTCGTGCGCATCAACCGCGCCTTCCGCGTCGAGTTCAACTCCTCGCTCGGCCCGTACAAGGGCGGACTGCGCTTCCATCCCTCCGTCAACCTCGGGATCGTGAAGTTCCTCGGCTTCGAGCAGATCTTCAAGAACGCGATCACCGGGCTGCCCATCGGCGGCGGCAAGGGAGGCTCCGACTTCGATCCGAAGGGCCGCAGCGACCTGGAGATCATGCGGTTCTGTCAGTCGTTCATGCTCGAGCTCTACCGCCACATCGGCGAGTACCGCGACGTTCCCGCCGGCGACATCGGCGTGGGCGGCCGCGAGATCGGCTACATGTTCGGCCAGTACAAGCGCATCACCAACCAGTACGAAGCCGGCGTGCTCACCGGTAAGGGCCTGTCCTACGGCGGTTCGATGGTCCGGACGGAAGCGACCGGGTACGGACTCGTCTACTTCCTCAAGGACATGTTGGGCGCGGCCAAGAAGAACCTCGACGGGCGCTCCGTCATCATCTCCGGTTCCGGCAACGTCGCCGTGTACGCAGCCGAGAAGGTCGAGGCCTTCGGCGGTCGCGTGATCGCACTCTCGGACTCCGGGGGCTTCATCCACGATCCCGATGGCATCGACCTCGACATCGTCAAGGAGATCAAGTTCGTCGACCGGGGACGCATCTCGGAGTACGTCACGCGCCGCGGCGGGCGTGCTTCGTTCCACGAGGGTGGGAACGTGTGGAGTCTCGAGGCCGACGTCGCTCTGCCCTGCGCGACTCAGAACGAACTCGGCGAGGACGACGCCAAGAGGCTTGTCGCCGGGGGAGTCATCGCCGTGGCCGAAGGCGCGAACATGCCCTGCACCCCAGGTGCGGTGAAGGTCTTCGCCGAGGCGGGGGTCCTCTTCGCCCCGGGCAAGGCGGCCAATGCCGGCGGCGTCGCCACCAGCGCCCTGGAGATGCAGCAGAACGCCAGCCGGGACGCGTGGCACTTCGACTTCACCGAAGCGCGGCTGGCCGAGATCATGGGCGACGTCCACGACAGCTGTGCGGCGGCGGCCGACGAGTACGGGGCGCCGGGAGACTACGTGGCGGGTGCCAATATCTCCGGCTTCATCCGCGTCTCCGAGGCGATGCTGGCCCAGGGCGTGGTCTGACCCGCCGACTCACTCAACCCGCAGGGGCTCCCTCTGACGTCACCAGACGCCAGAGGGAGCCCCTGCGGGTTCGCCGCGTCCCGACAGCGCCCGCCCGGAGGGTGTCTTGAGGCGGATCCGGCTCAGCGGGGACCGATCGTGCCGTAGGCCTTGCGCCAGCGCAGCAGCGGCCTGTCCGCCTGCGAGCCCTCGCGCGCACCCAGGGCCACGACCTCACCGACGACGAGGCTGTGGGTGGCGATCTCGAGGATGTCGGTGGTCCTGAGCTCGAACCACGCCATCGCCTCGGCGAGGATCGGCTGTCCCGAATGGGGAGCGGGGAACGTGTCGATCCCGCTCAGAGCTCCGTAGAGCGGCTGACCCGGCTCGCCCAGCCGCTCGGAGATGTCGCGTTGGTCGGAGCCGAGCAGGGAGATCGCGAAATGCCCGCTGACCTCGAGCGTCTCCATCATCCGCGACCCCGAGTAGATGCTGACCGCCATCGTCGGCGGATCGTAGGACACGTCGAGGAACGAATCGACCGTGATCGCATGCGGCGAGCTGCCGCGGTTGGCCGACACCACGGCGACGGCGGCAGCGATGTCGTCGCTGAGTTCGCGGTAGCGCTCTGTGAGGGAATCCTCGTGAGTTCGGTCCATGCCATTCATTCTAGGCAACTACAATGAGCTACATGACTTTGCCAGCTTCAGGTGGTTCATCCACAATCGAGCGTGAGCGGACCGAACAGCTCGTCGAACCCGGCGACCATGAGCGGTACAGCCACTATGCGCCCAAGGACAAGATCATGGAGGCGATGGTGACCGGGACCCCGGTGATCGCCCTATGCGGGAAGGTGTGGATCCCGAGCCGGGACCCCGAGAAGTTCCCCATCTGCCCCAAGTGCAAAGAGATCTACGAGACGATGCCTGAAGGACCCAAGGAGTAGATGGCCGCGGAACGTCTCCCAGGGACTTCCGCCGCCGAACAACTCCCACCGGCGTTTCCCGAGCGTGCAGCTTGGGGAACGGCCGGAAAGTTGCGTGCTTGGCAGGCCGAAGCCCTGGAACAGTATTTTCGGGATCAGCCGAAGGACTTCCTCGCAGTCGCAACTCCCGGTGCCGGTAAGACGACCTTCGCGTTGCGCCTGGCCGCAGAGCTCCTGGCCCAACGGGTCGTCAACCGGGTCACCGTCGTCGCGCCCACCGAGCATCTCAAGGTGCAGTGGGCCGATTCCGCGGCCCGCGTCGGAATCAGACTCGACCCGCACTTCAAGAACGCCCAGGGCAAGCACGCCCCCGGCTTCCACGGGGTCGCGGTCACGTATGCGCAGGTCGCGGCGAAGCCGACACTGCACCACAACCGCACCGCCGCCGGCCGCACCCTCGTCATCCTCGACGAGGTGCACCATGCCGGGGATGCCCTGTCCTGGGGTGATGCGGTGCGCGAGGCCTTCAGCCCGGCGGTGCGGCGCCTGTCACTGACCGGTACCCCGTTCCGCTCCGACACCTCGCCGATCCCGTTCGTCACGTACGCCCCCGACGAGAACGGCATCCGCACCTCGGTGGCCGACTACTCCTACGGCTACGGCAGGGCGCTCAAGGACTCGGTCGTCCGACCCGTCCTGTTCCTCGCCTACGCCGGTGCGATGTCATGGCGGACCAAAGCCGGGGAGGAGATGTCCCATGTCCTCGGAGAGGAGACGACGAAGGACATCTACGCCCAGGCCTGGCGGACCGCCCTCGACCCCAAGGGCGACTGGATCCCGGCCGTGCTCAAGGCCGCCGACATCCGGCTGACCGAGGTCCGCCGGACCGTTCCCGATGCCGGCGGACTCGTCATCGCCACCGATCAGACCACCGCCCGCGCCTATGCGAAGCAGCTGCGGGAGATCACCGGAGAGAAGCCGACGGTCGTGCTCTCCGACGAGGCGGGCGCCTCGGCCCGGATCGAGGAGTTCCAGAACTCGAACGACCGGTGGATGGTCGCGGTCCGGATGGTGTCGGAGGGGGTCGACGTCCCGCGCCTGTGCGTCGGGGTCTACGCCACCTCCTCGTCGACGCCCCTGTTCTTCGCCCAGGCCATCGGTCGCTTCGTGCGCGCCCGCAAGCGCGGGGAGACCGCCTCGGTGTTCCTGCCCTCCGTGCCCGTCCTCCTGGCCCTGGCCAACACGATGGAGGTCGAACGCGACCACGCGCTCGACCGACCGAAGAACGAGGACGAGAACGATGTCGTCGTCTTCGACGAACAGGCCCTGGAACAGGCGAACCGGAGCGAGGGCGCCTCGGATCAGCTCGGGTCGTTCGAGGCGCTGGGCGCCGAGGCGCTGTTCGACCGGGTGCTCTTCGACGGTGGTGAGTTCGGGACCGGGGGAGCGATCGGCTCCGAGGACGAACTCGACTTCATCGGGATCCCCGGCCTGCTCGAACCCGACCAGGTCCACGAACTGCTGCGCAGTCAGCAGGCGAAGCAGGCGAAGCGGAAGACCGCCGTCGCACCGGCGCCCGAGGTCGAGCACGGCGAACTCGAGCACCGGGCGATGAAGGAGGAGCGCAACCAGCTCCAGAGCCTCGTCGGTGCCTGGTCACGGCGGACCGGGCTGCCGCACAAGACGATCCACGTCCAGCTCCGGAAGGCGTGCGGAGGTCCGGCCGTCGCCCAAGCCACCCGGGAGCAGATCCAGGCGCGGATCAGGAAGATCCAGGGCTGGTTCGTCGGTCAGAACTGAGGCCCCGGTCTCAATCGGCGGCGGGGCCGGCGACCCCTCAGTCGGCGCAGACGATCAGTCGGTGTAGAAGACCGTCGGGATCGCCGGTTCACCGTCCTGCAGACGGCGAGCCGAACGAGGCAGCTCGGCCAGCGACTCGTCGTGGCGGGCGCAGGCCCGCTTGACGCCGGCGGCACCCGTGTAGGCCTCATCGACCTCACCGTCGACGACCAGGTCCACCGTGAGGGGACGACCGTCTCCCACATCACTGGGAAGCGTCGGCACTCCGACGGCCTCCTCCACGGCGATGGCACCGTCGACGAGGCGCATCGCACTCTTGTGCCCGCCCCGGGAGCTCTTGCCGTGGGATGCCTTCGCCACCGACGTCCACGTCCCCGACTCGTCCGCGCGGGCGACGAGCTTGTACACGAGACCCGCCGCCGGCGCCCCCGATCCCGTGACGACGCGCGTGCCGACCCCGTAACCGTCGACCGGGGACGCCGCGAGAGCGGCGATCGCGTACTCGTCGAGGTCGCTGGTGACCGTGATCTTCGTGTCGTTGGCGCCCAGTCGGTCGAGACCGGCCCGGACTTCGCTGGCCTGTTCGACGAGGTCGCCCGAATCGATCCTGACCCCGCCCAGGGACGGCCCGGCCAGGTCGATCGCCGTCTGCAGCGCCTCCTCGACGTCGTAGGTGTCGAGGAGCAGTGTGGTGTCGGTGCCCAGCGACCTCAGCTGCGCGGCGAAGGCCTCGCGCTCCGAATCGTGGAGGAGAGTGAAGGAGTGCGCCGAGGTCCCGATCGTCGGCAGCCCGTACCGGAGGCCGGCGGACAGATTCGACGTCGAGGCGAACCCGCCGATGACGGCCGCCCGGGCGGCGGCCACCGCGGCTCTCTCGTTCGTGCGTCGGCTGCCCATCTCGGCACAGGGACGATCGCCTGCCGCCTGGGCCATCCGGGACGCCGCCGAGGCGACCGCGCAGTCGTAGTTCATCGCCGAGAGGATGAGCGTCTCGAGGATGACGCCCTCGGCGAAGGAGGCTTCGATCGTGAGCAGCGGGGACCCGGGGAAGTAGATCTCGCCCTCGGCGTATCCGCGGATGGTGCCGGTGAACCGGTAGTCGGCCAACCAGTCGATGGTCGCGGCGTCGACGATCTTCTCCCGGCTGAGGAATGACAGCTCCGCATCGTCGAAGCGGAAGTCACGCAGCATCTCGAGGATCCGCCCGGTCCCGGCGACAACCCCGTAGCGGCGACCCGCGGGAAGCCGCCGGCCGAAGACTTCGAACAGGCTCCTGCGATGTGCGGCCCCTGATTCCAGGGCCGCCTGCACCATCGTCAACTCGTACTGATCCGTGAAGAAAGCAGTCGAACCGGCGCGTGTGAGATCACTCATAGGCGCGATCTTAGTTCACGACAGCCCCAGTGATCTGCCGTATGGTGGAAACGTGAGCAATCCAACGACTCCAGTTTTGGAACCGGAGGTCGGTGTGCGACCTGCCGAAGATCTGGCCAAGCCATGGAAGACCGTCGTGTTCAACGACCCCGTCAACCTCATGAGCTACGTCAGCTATGTGTTCCAGAGCTACTTCGGCTACTCGGCCGAGAAGGCCCACACACTGATGCTCGAAGTCCATGAGAACGGACGCTCCGTCGTGGCCACGGGGACGCGTGAGGCCATGGAAAGGGACACTCAAGCCATGCACGAATACGGTCTCTGGGCCGCCTGCCAGCCGATGACGGAATCCGACTGACCGATGGCAGCCATCGACTCTCGCGGGGACGACGTCGTCCTCCAGCTCGAGGACAACGAACGCTCCCTCATGCTCACCGTATTCACCGACCTGGCGGCCCTCCTCGGGGAGTCGGACGAGTCGGAGCGCCCTGCCTCGGAGAACTGGGAGGCCCGCCTCGGGCTGGTCGATCGGCCCCGGCCGGAGGATCCGGCGCTGCTGCGGCTGTTCCCCGATGTTGACCCCTACGACGCCGAGCGGTCCAAGGAGTTCCGCCGCCTGACCGAATTCGACCTGCAGCAGGCGAAGGCGCACAACGTCCGCATCATCCTCAACGGGCTCAGCCACGGGCCGCGGATCCCCCTGACCGAGGATGAGGTCCTGGCCTGGACGAAGGGCCTCAACGACCTGCGACTGGTGCTGGCCGTGCGCCTGGGCATCGACACGGAGGAGGCGCAGGAGGAGAAGTACGCCCGGCGCGACGAACTTGACGAATCCGAGGACCTGACCCTGACCCTCTACGACTTCCTGACCTGGGTCCAGGACCGTCTGACGATGACCTTGCTCGACGGCATGCAGGGGGACGAAGAGGAATGAAGCTCACCGCCATCGGCACCGCCGGATCGTTCCCCGGACCCGACTCCGCCGCCAGCTGCTACCTCGTCGAGACCGAGGAGGAGAAGCCGACGCGGATCGTGCTCGACCTCGGGTCGGGAGCACTGAGCCCACTGCAGCGGGTCGTCGACCCCGACTCGCTCAGCGCCGTCGTGCTCAGCCATCTCCACCCCGACCACTGCATGGACATGACCGGTCTCTACGTCCGGCACTGCTACGACCCGAAGTTCTTCAACGGCAACGTCTCCGACACCGGGTCGATCCGCACCAGGACACCCGTGTTCGCGCCGCCCGGAGCCGAGGAGAGGCTGACCCGGGCCTATCACACCGACCCGGGCCGATCGCCGGTGGCCGAGGGCGGGGACCGCAGTGATCTCACGCATGCCTTCGAGTTCATCGACCTCGACCACAGGTCCAGCCACCGGATCGGCTCCCTGACCGTCGAGAGCTTCCTCGTCGATCACCCCGTCGAGGCCTATGCGCTGCGGATCACCGACGAGCGAGGCAAGGTCATCACCTACTCCGGGGACAGCGACGAGTGCGACAACCTCGTCGAGGCCGCCCACGGGGCCGACGTCTTCCTCTGCGAGGCCGCCTTCCAGGAGGAGCGCGACACCGCCAGGGGCATCCACCTGACCGGGAAGCGCGCCGGCCGCGTCGCCACGAACGCCGAGGTGAGATCCCTGGTGCTCACCCACATCCCCTCCTGGACCGATCGCTGCATCGTCCGGGGAGAAGCGGCCCGCGAGTTCCGGGGGCCGATCGAACTGGCCAAACCCGAAGCCAGCTGGACCGCGTGAGCCCGACCCAGCGGTTCCCGACTACCGAAGGAATCAGAAGAGTGCGTGCAGACTCCCGATCGGCGGACCAGCTCCGCGACGTCACCATCACCCGCAACTGGCTGACCACCGCGGAGGGCTCCGCCCTGGTGGAGTTCGGCAGCACCCGGGTGCTGTGCGCGGCGTCCCTGACCGAGGGGGTGCCGCGGTGGCTCAAGGGCCAGGGGCGCGGCTGGGTCACCGCCGAGTACGCGATGCTCCCGCGCGCCACCAACACCCGCAACGCCCGCGAGTCCGTCAAGGGCAAGCTCGGCGGCCGCACGCATGAGATCTCCCGCCTCATCGGCCGCAGCCTCCGCGCGGTCATCGACTTGTCGAAGCTGGGCGAGAACACTCTGGTGCTCGACTGTGACGTCCTCCAGGCCGACGGCGGCACCCGCACCGCCGCGATCACCGGTGCCTACGTGGCGCTCGTCGACGCGATCGACAAGGGCCGGTCGACCGGCCTCATCCCGGCCGCCCACAACCCGATCATCGATTCCCTGGCCGCCGTCAGCGTCGGCATCGTCGGCGGCGAAGCCGTCCTCGACCTGCCCTACGCAGAGGATTCGACCGCCGAGACGGACATGAACGTGGTGATGACCGGCAGCGGGAAGTTCATCGAGGTCCAGGGCACTGCCGAAGGCGCCCCCTTCGACCGGGAGGAGCTCGGGGCGCTCCTCGACCTGGCGACCAAGGGCTGCGCCGACCTCACCCGGATCCAGGCCGAGGCGCTGTCCCGATGACCACCTTCGTCCTGGCCACCCACAACGAGAAGAAGAAGCGCGAACTCCTCGCGATCCTCCAGCCCCACCTCGGGGACGAGACGGAGGTGAGGACCGCCGCCGAGGCGGGGGTCGGCGACATCCCCGAAACCGGGATCACGTTCGCGGAGAACGCGCTCATCAAGGCGCGTGCGGCCGCCCGCGCGACGGGGCTGACCGCCATCGCCGACGACTCCGGGATCTGCGTCGACGTGCTCGGCGGAGCACCGGGGATCCTCTCCGCCCGGTGGGCGGGCCGCCACGGAGACGACCAGGCGAACCTCGAGCTGCTCCTGGCCCAGCTGAGCGACATCGCCCCCGAACACCGGGGGGCGCAGTTCCGGTGCGCGGCAGCGGCGGTCACCGCCGATGGACGGGAATTCACCGCCGAAGGCGTCATGCCCGGACGCCTCGCCTCCGGCCCGGCCGGTGAGCACGGCTTCGGCTACGATCCGATCTTCGTCCCCGAGGGCTCGACCAGGACCGCGGCCGAGCTGACGCCGGAGGAGAAGAACGCCCGCTCCCACCGCCGGATCGCCTTCGACAGGCTCGCCGAACTCCTCGCCGAGGAGCTCGGTCGGCGCGGCTGAGATCATGGTTCCTCCAGATCAGGTATGGTCCGGGTCACTGCGGGACGGGCAGGTTCGGCTAAACTGACGTTGCCGATAAGGGCCATGACGACTAGGAGAGCGATGAAGACTCCGCGCACCACGATCTGGGTCGCCGCAGCGGCTGCTGCAGCACTGTTCCTCTCCGCATGCACTGCGGGGGCCTCGGATCCGGAGGGAACCCAGAAGGATTCGATGACGATCGCGTTCACCGCCGAACCGGTCAACCTCGACTTCACCTCCACCTCGGGGGTGGCCATTCCCGAGGCGCTGATGGACAACGTCTACGAATCGCTCGTGCGCGTCGACGGAGAAGGACGCATCCAGCCGGCGCTGGCCGAGGAGTGGGACATCTCCGAGGACCGCAGGACCTACACGTTCCGGCTGCAGGAGGGCGTGACGTTCTCCAACGGCGCCGACTTCACCGCAGAGGACGTGAAGTTCTCCTACGAGCGGGTGCAGAACGAATGGAAGAACCCGCTCAAGGCGAAGATGGACCTCGTCGACTCGATCGAGGTCGTCGACGATCACACCGTGAAGATCGCCCTCGAGCGACCGTCGAACATGTGGCTGTACAGCCTCACCACCCTGGTCGGGGCGATCTTCGACACCGAGGGCACCACGGATCTGGCGAACGAGGCGATCGGCACCGGCCCGTTCGCAATCGAGCAGTTCACCCGCGGGCAGTCGATCGACTACGTCGCCCGCGACGACTACTGGGGTGACGCCCCCGCCGTGAAGAAGGTCCAATTCAAGTACTTCACTGACGCCGTCGCCGCCTCCAACGCCCTGAAGTCGGGGGAGATCGACGTCATCTCGAACCTCCAGGCCCCCGAACTCGCCGGCGAGTTCCAGAGCGACGAATACCAGATCGTCTCCGGCACCACGAACGGTGAGGTCGTGCTGTCGATGAACAATGCCGACGGCATCTTCAAGGACAAGGCGGCACGCGAGGCCGTGATGCACGCGATCGACCGCAAGGCAGTCCTCGACACCGCGTGGGCGGGCTACGGCGAGCTCATCGGATCGATGGTCCCACCCACGGACCCGTACTACGAGGACCTCACCGGGGTGTGGACCTACGATCCCGCGAAGGCCAAGCAGAAGGTCGAAGAGGCCGGCATCGAAGGGGAGGAGTTCGCCTTCGCGGTGCCCAACCTGCCCTATGCCCAGGCCATCTCCCAGATCGTGTCCGCACAGCTCGAGGAGGTCGGGCTCAAGGCGAAGGTCGAAACCCAGGAGTTCCCCGCCGTGTGGTTGGACAAGACATTCACCGAGCACGACTACGACATGTCCGTGATCAACCACGCCGAGCCCCGCGACATCCTCACCGTGTTCTCCGCCGACTACTACATCGGCTACGATGACTCGACGATCAAACCGATCGCCGAGAAGGCCGACCGCGGCACCGAAGCGGAGTACATCGCGGGCATGAAGACGATCGCGCGGACGATCACCGAGGATGCGGCCTCGAACTTCCTGTTCCTGTTCCCGAACCTCGTCGTCGCCAAATCCGACGTCAAGGGCGTCCCGGCCAACCGGGTCTCGGACGCCTTCCGGATCGCCGACCTCAGCTGGAACTGAGCACCACCGCGCATGCTCGCCTACCTCCTCAGCCGTGCCGCTCAGTTCGTCGTGGCCCTCGTCGTCGCCTCGGTGGTGGTCTTCCTGCTGATGAGCTTCCTGCCCGGCAATGCCGCACAGGTCGCCCTCGGCACGAATGCCACCCCCGAGGCGGTCGCCGCCCTCGAGGCCCAGTACGGGCTCGATGAACCGCCCCTGATCCGATACCTGCAGTGGGTGGCGGGAATGCTCGGCGGTGACTTCGGCACCTCCTACGTCACCGGCGCCCCGATCACCCCCGTGATCATAGCCAGTGTCCAGGTCACGGCCATCCTCGTCGTCTGCTCCATCGTCGTCGCGGTCCTCATCGCGGTGCCGCTGGGCACCTTCGCCGCCCTCGAACAGCGCAACTGGATCGGCGTCACGATCTCGGCCCTGAGCCAGGTCGGCATCGCCGTCCCCAACTTCCTCGCCGCGATCATCCTGGTGATGATCTTCTCGCTGCAGCTGGGCTGGTTCCCCTCCCAGGGCTGGATGGCTTCGATCGAGGGCGTGGGAGGCTTCCTCGCCAGGCTGGTCCTGCCCGTCGTCTCCCTGGCGCTCGTCCAGGCCGCGATCCTCACCCGCTATGTCCGCTCCGCCGTGCTCGACGTGATGCGCGAGGACTACATCCGCACCGCCCGGGCGAAGGGACTGACCCGGACCCGGGCCCTGTTCGTCCACGGGCTGCGCAACGCCGCGATCCCCGTCATCACCGTCGCCGGAGTGCAGCTGGCGACTCTGCTGGTCGGCGCGGTGATCATCGAACAGGTGTTCGTCATCCCCGGGGTCGGATCCGAGCTCGTGCGGGCCGTGGCCAACCGCGATCTCGTCACCGTGCAGGGAATCGTCATGGTCCTCGTCATGCTCGTGCTCATCATCAACTTCATCGTCGACCTGCTCTATCCCATCGTCGACCCGCGCATCAGGAGCGCCGCATGAGCGAGGCCCGGAGTTCAACGCCCTTCGACCCCACCCTGCCGGTCCGCGTCGACGACGCCGGCCCCGATTCCGGTGTCGAGACCGGCCGACCGGGAAGGGGCCGTCGACGTCCGAGCGCTGCGATGATCATCGGCGCCTCGCTCGTCCTCCTCGTCTTCGCCCTGGCCCTCGTGTCCTTCATCTGGACCCCCTACGATCCGTCCACCATCGACCCCGCAGCCCGGCTTCAGGCGGGCAGCCTCGAGCATCCGCTGGGGACGGACAGGTTCGGTCGGGACACCCTGACGTGGATCATGTACGGCGCGCGGATCACGCTGCTCGTGGGCATCGTGGCCGTCGGCATCGCCCTGCTCATCGGCACCCCGGTCGGGATCATCGCCGCCCTGTTCGCGCAGCACCGCTGGGGGATGTGGATCGGGGCCGTGATCATGCGCGCCAACGACATCCTGCTCGCCTTCCCCGCGCTGCTGCTGGCGATCATCTTCGCCGCCGCGTTCGCGCCCGGAACGGGCCCGGCGATGGTGGCGGTCGGGATCGCGGCGATCCCCGGCTTCGCCCGCGTGGCGCGGTCGGGCACGATGCAGGTGCTCAGCTCCGAGTACGTGCGCGCCGCCCGCGCCTCGAACCGGAGCACGGCGGCGATCGCCGTCGTCCACGTCCTGCCCAACATCGCCGGCATGGTCATCGTGCAGGCCTCCGTCGCCTTCGCGATCTCCGTCCTCGCCGAGGCGGGACTGTCCTTCCTGGGACTGGGCACTCAGCCTCCCGTGCCCTCCTGGGGGCGGATGCTGCAGGAGTCCCAGCAGTTCCTGTCCACTCATCCGGAGCTCGCCCTCTGGCCGGGGCTGTGCATCGCGCTCGCCGTGCTCGGATTCAACCTGCTCGGCGACGGTCTGCGCGACCGCTTCGACCCGAAGATGGAGGCCCGCGGCCATGGCTGAGAACCTGCTCGAGGTCCGCGACCTCACGATCACCCCGGCCGGTGCCCCCGCCCCGGTGCTCGACGACGTGTCACTGACCCTGGCCCCCGGTGAGCGGGTCGGCCTGATCGGCGAATCAGGATCGGGGAAGTCCCTGACCGCCCAGTCGATCATGGGCCTGCTCCCGGAGGAGCTGTCCGCGAGCGGATCCATCACCCTCGACGGGTTCGCCGGCAACGTGCTCGCGGCGGGGGAGAAGACTCTGGCCCGAGTGCGCTCGACACTCGTCTCCATGGTGTTCCAGGAGCCCATGAGCGCGCTCAACCCCCTGATGCGGATCGGCGACCAGATCGCCGAGGCACTGCGCATCCACGGCGAGACGGGCCGGGCGCGGATCCCCGGCCGGGTGCTCGAACTGCTCCACGACGTTCACATGCCGAGTCCGGAGAGCGCACGCCAGGCCTACCCTCACCAGCTGTCCGGGGGACAGCGGCAGCGCGTGATGCTCGCGATCGCGCTGGCGAACTCGCCCCGGCTGCTCATCTGCGATGAGCCGACGACCGCCCTCGACGTCACCGTGCAGAAGCACATGCTCGACCTCATCGCCGAACGCGTGACCGCCGTCGCGGCAGGACTGCTGTTCATCACCCATGACCTGGCCGTGGTCGCCGGAGTCTGCAACCGCGTCATCGTCATGCACCGGGGGCGCATCGTCGAGACCGGGACCGTGCGGGAGATCTTCGCGAATCCGCAGCACGAGTACACACGCGGGCTGCTCGCCTCCTCCGACCTCGAATCCACCGACGCCGACGGCAGGCTCTACACGCTGCGGACGGCGCTCGAGTACGCCGGGCCCGGACGCACGGCCGATGCAGCCGGCGCGACCACCTCGGCGATGGAGCCGGGCTCCGGTCGGGCGCAGGGCGCGGCCTCGCCGACGACCTCGGCGGGGGTCACGGCCCACGCTCCGCTCATCGAGGTGGCGGGGGTGTCGAAGCTCTACCGGTCGGGCGGCTTCCTGCTGCGGCGCAAGGCTCCGGTCCAGGCGCTCGAGGACATCACCTTCAGCGTCGACGCGGGCCGGCGGCTGGGCATCGTGGGGGAGTCGGGGTCGGGGAAGTCGACGCTGCTCAATATCCTCTCCGGGCTCGACCGCCCCACCACCGGACAGGTCCGGGTCGGTGACATCCGGGTCGACTCCGCGAGCTCAGCGGCTCTGCGCACCCTGCGGGAGAACCTCCAGATCGTGTTCCAGGACCCCTTCTCCTCCCTCGACCCGCGGATGCGGGTGGAGGACATCGTCGCCGAACCGCTGGTCGCCCAGGGCATGGAGCGGGAGGAACGGCGGGCGAAGGTCGCGGACATGCTGGCGGCCGTCGACATCGACCGGTCGTCCATGCGCCGCTACCCGCACCAGTTCTCCGGAGGACAGCGGCAGCGGATCTCCATCGCCCGGGCGCTGGTGACCCGGCCGCAGATCCTCGTCGCCGACGAACCCGTCTCGGCCCTCGACGTGTCGGTGCGGGCGCAGGTGCTCAACCTGCTCACCGATCTCGTCGATGAGTACGCGCTGACTCTGGTGTTCGTCTCCCATGACCTCGGAGTGGTCAAGCACCTGTGCTCCGAAGTGATCGTGATGAAGGACGGGCACATCGTCGAGGCCGGCGCGACCGACGAGGTCTACGCCGATCCGCAGCAGGACTATACGCGCGACCTCATCGCAGCGACTCCGAGCCTGGCAGCGGCCGTCGCGGCGGCGCAATGACAGCCACGAACGAAAGAGGACAAGCCATGAGCACCCACGCCCTCGCCGATGCCACCGCAGCAGCGATGACCGCAGGATTCGCCGCCGGCGACTTCGACCCGCTCGAGGTCCTCGCCGCGGTGCAGCAGCGGATGGACGAGTGCGAACCCACCATCAACGCGCTGTGTCACCGCGACGACCAGCGCGCCCGGACTGCCGCGGTCGCCAGTGCGAAGCGGTGGCGGGAAGGGCAGTCGCGGGGCCCGCTCGACGGGGTGCCGGTGACGATCAAGGAGAACATCTCCCGCACAGGCGTGCCCATGCCCAGCGGCCACGCTTGGGTCGAGGTCCCGATCTCCGCGCACGACGCCCCGATCACCGAACGCCTCGAGGAGGCGGGAGCGGTGATCGTGGGATCGACGACGATGCCCGACTGGGGGATGCTCTCCTCCGGAGTCTCCTCCCTGCACGGGATCACCCGGTCCCCGCTGGACCCGGCCCTGACCACGGGAGGTTCGAGCGCGGGCGCCGGAGCGGCCGCGGCAGCAGGGTACGGTCCGATCCACATCGGCTCCGACATCGGCGGCTCGATCCGCCTGCCGTGCACATGGCTCGGGTTGGCGGGGCTGAAGCCGAGCTTCGGCCGGGTGCCCCTCGACGCTCCCTACATGGGTCGGTGCGCGGGCCCCCTGGCGAGAACCATGGCCGATGTGCAGGCGGCGATGGCCGTCATCTCGGCGCCCGACGACCGGGACTACACGCGGCTGCCCAGGATCACCCGCGACGAGCCGACCGATCCCGATCCGCTCGACACCTCGGGCGGGGGAGTATTCGATCAGCGGGGGATGCGCATCGGGATCCACCTCGATGCGGGGTGCGGCGAGGCCGTGAATCCGGAGATCTCGTCCACGATCGCCGAGGCGGCCGAGCACTTCGCCGCCGCCGGTGCCGAGGTGGTGCCCCTGGATCCGTTCCTCGACGGCGAGCTCCTGCGCGACATGGACCTGTTCTGGCGCGTGCGATCATGGGCCGATCTGCGTGCGCTGCCCGTGACGGAGCAGGCGCTCATCCTGCCCTACATCCGGCAATGGGCGCAGGGCGGGGCGGACGTCAGCGGAGTCCGGCTGATGGAGTGCTATCACAGCATCCAGGAGATCCGACGGCGGACCGTCGCCGCGACGGCCGGTTTCGACCTGGTGCTCTCACCGGTCGCCCCGGACGCGGCATTCCCGGCCGAACAGCCCATGCCCTACCCCTTGGCGGACCAGCCGATGGGCCACATCGGGTTCACGATGCCCTACAACATGTCCGAGCAGCCGGCGGCGACCGTGCTCGCCGGGTACACCCGAGACGGCCGGACGGTCGGGGTGCAGATCTCGGGTCGGCGCTTCGCCGACGAGCTCGTGATGGCGGCCGGGTCCTGGTTCGAACAGGTGGCGGGACCGGCTCAGCCAGTGCGAGCGGTGTGAATGACGATCGCCGGGGCCCCTGCGGAGCCCCGGCGATCGTCGCTGTGTGCTCAGGTCAGAAGTCGAAGAACTCGATGGAGAGCTTGTCCCCGTCGATCTTGACGCTGCCCGACACCGAGAGCGGATTGCCGTTGGAGAAGTAGGAGGAGCCGCGCTGCTTGCCGTCGACGGAGAAGTCGAAGCTGCCCTGCTTGTCGGTGAAGAACGAACCGGTGCTGCTGTCGCCGACACCGAACGAGGCCTTGACCTTCGGCATGTCCTTGATCGTCCACTTGGCCGTATCCTTCTTGGCCAGATCCGCCAGCTTGTCATCGGTTCCACCGACCGGGATCTCGGTGGGGTCGAAGTTGATGAACTCGCACTTGGGCTTGATGTCCTTGTTGTCGAAGCACTTCTTCAGCTCATCTTCGACCTGCTTCTGGACCTCCTTCTGGAAGGCATCCGTCGGCGACAGGGACAGGTTGAGCGTCAGCGGAGCGACCTGCTCGTTGCTCGGCTTCTCCCCGGGGGCGAACGCCTGCGGGAAGTTCACCTCGGCCGTGTCGGATGCTTCACCGACCCATTTGCTCGCCGGGATCTTGAACTCGTAGCTGCCCGGGTACACGGCGAAGGACGTCGTTCCCGCCTGGGCCTGATAGTCGTTGCCGTTGACCGTCATTCCGTCGGCGGCGGGGATGTCGAGCGAGATCACGTGCAGAGCCGGGCCCGTCAGGGTCCATTTGTCGAAGAAGAGGTCCTGCTTGCCTTCCTTCTTCGCGGGAAGCTCGACCTGGTAGGAGCTGCCGTCGAGCTCGTAGGAGACGAGGACCTTGCCATTGTCCCCGTCGACGGTCGAGGACTCGACCTTGGCATTCGAGACCTTGGCCGCCGATCCTTCGGTGAAGTCCTTGGACAGGAGGTCGAGGTTGGTGCCTTCCGGCCGCGGTGATGGTGCGATCTTCTCGGCGGCCGCGAAGTCGCCCTTGCTCAGGGCGGCGACGTACTCCTCGGCGACCTTGTCGGGGCCGTAGTTGTTCTTGTTCACCGAGTTGATGACGAGGAACCCCACCGCGACGAGGACGAGCACCAGGAGGACTGATCCGAGCGCGATGAAGAGCGGGAGTCGACCCTTCTTCTTGTTCCGGGGGCGGGAATCGGCGCGGGTGGCCGTCGCCCCACCGGCGAATCCGGGGGCCGGCGCCGGTTGGGGGATCGATTGGGAATGACCGGGGCCGCCCGATCCCGTCTGCTGAGGCACCGGGCTCTGCTGCGGGCCTCCGTACTGCGGTCCCTGCGCAGCGCCGTACTGGGCGTTCTGCGGGCCGCCGTAGGGAGCATAGGGCGACGCATCGGACTGGGG
>JAPSIC010000206.1 GCA_031179165.1 Brevibacterium sp. | reverse complement strand
CCTGAGCGGTTTCGGAACCGCCGCCGGGCTGCGCGCGGCTTTCGTCCAGCATCTCCATGTCTCGCCCAGCCAGTACCGGAAGACCTGGGCCGCCTGAGCGAGGGCGCCGGGTCGATTTCTGCTCGACGAGCGGGGACTGGTAATATTGGGAGCTGTGTCTTCATCAAGGCGTGTGTCTCGCCGAGGTCGGGTGAAGATGCCGTCAGATCCGATTCGTCGAAGTGTTTCCCCGCGGAGACGAGGACATCGAATCTGATGTGCCCTCACGACCATGTACCACTAACACGAAAGAGTGTTGAAATTGGCTAATATCAAGTCACAGATCAAGCGGATCAAGACCAACGAGAAGGCTCGCCTGCGCACCAAGGCTGTGCGGACCGAGGTTCGTGGTTACATCCGCGCCGTTCGCGAGAGCATTGCCGCCGGCAACAAGGACGAAGCACAGCAGGCATATGCTGTCGCCGCCCGCAAGCTCGACAAGGCTGTTTCGAAGGGTGTTCTGCACAAGAACAACGCTGCGAACCGCAAGTCGAGGCTGGCCAAGCAGATCAACGCTCTCTGAGAGACGAGATCACTGCGACGATAGTCAGAAGGGCCCGATCCATTCGTGGATCGGGCCCTTCGCCATTCGTTCTGGGCCGCCGGGCCCGACAGGGTGACAGGACGACAACCGTGCCTGGCCTGGCGCGTCACCTCTGCCGGGCCAGGCGGCACACCTCGGCGACGAACGATTCGACGGCGTAGACCGGGTCACGGCCCCCGCCCTTGACGGCCTCATCCGCCTCCGCAGCCGCGATCAGCGATTGACCCAGCGCCACCTCGTTCCAGCGCCGGACCTCGCGCCTGGCGCGGTCGACCTGCCAGGGGGCCATCTTCAGCTCCGCGGCGAGCTCTCCGCTCGACCCCGAGAAGCCCTGCACCTTGGCCATCGAGCGCAGCTTCATCGCCACCGCGGCCACCAGGGGCACCGGGTCCGATCCGGTCGACAGGGCATGGCGCAGCAAGCTCAGAGCGCTGCCCGCGTCGCCGCTGACGGCGGCGTCGGCGACCTTGAACCCGGTGGCCTCGACGCGCCCGCCGTAGTACTTGTCGACGATCTCCGCGGTGATCGTCCCGTCCGTGTCCTCGATGAGCTGATCGACTCCCGCGTTGAGCTCGGCGAGGTCGGACCCGAGCGCTGACATCAGTGCGGCCATTCCGCCCTCGTCGATCTGCCTCTTCGCGGTCTTGAACCGGGCCTGCGCGAACTTCGCCCGATCGCTCTCGTTCTTCAGCGGCGCGGCATCGACTCGGGGGAACCCGGCGGCGTCGAGCTTCTTGATCAGTTTCGCGCCCCGGTTCCCGCCGCCGTGGAGGAGCAGGAGGACCGTCTCGTCATTCGGGTCGTCGAGGTAGGCGAGCGCGTCGGTGAGAAAGGCCTCCGAGCACTTCTCAACCGAGTCGACGGTGATGAGCTTGGAGGTGGAGAACAGCGAGGGCGACGCCGCCATGGCGAGCTCCCCGCCCTGGCAGCCGGCGGCGTCGAGATCGATCTCCTCCGGGTCCTTCTTCCGGGCAGCCGACACGATGCGGTCCCGGGCCATGCGGACCAGCACCTGCTCGTTCCCGGAGATCATCACGACAGGGGCCGGCTTCGCCGAACTCCACGGGATCAGGGTCTTCTTCGCTGCCATGCCTCCAGCCTATCGCGGGACCCGGACATCCCCGGCGTCCCCGACGTGCCTCGGGCAGCACCCCGGTTCCCTGCCTCAGCGGCAGGGCCGAGCGGTGGAATAGCGCGCATCGGGATAGACCGCGATGCTCCCGCACCGGTCCGTGCGCAGCACCGGCACAGGGCCGAATGCGCGCAGTGAACGCGAGGAGGGATGACCGTAGCGATTCTCCCCCACCGACACGGCGCCGAGCCGGGCCCCGGCCGCGGAGTAGAAGTCCTCGGACAGGTCGCTCGACCCATGATGGGGCGCAAGCAGCACGTCGACGGGCTGCAGGCTCTGGGCCACGATGTGCTGCTCGTCCTCCCCGATGTCTCCGGGCAGCAGGATGCTCAGTCCGGCGAGTTCGACGCGCAGCACCAGGGAGTCCCTGTTGCGGGCCGCCGACTCCTGTCGTGGTCGCTGCGTCCGAGCCGGTCCGGCGGCACCGGTCTCCTCTGGTGCCGCGATCGGCCAGAGAACCTCGATGGCCGCCGAGCCGATCTGCACCTGCTGCCCGCGCTCGGTCGTCAGCAGCTCGGCCCCGGACCGCTCAGCGATGCGTTCGGGCTCCCGGCCGGGCACCGCATTCGGCGACACCCACAGCCGTGCGACGTCGCGCGACCACGTCGCGCCCTCCCAACCGGCACTGTGGTCGGCGTCGAAGTGGGAGATGAACAGATCGATCTCCTCGATGCCGGTGCTGTCGAGGCACTCGTCCATCGGCTTCGGCTCCTCCCCGGTGTCGATGACCAGTCCGTGCCCCTGCCCGAGGTTGAGCACGGTCGCCGACCCCTGCCCCACGTCACAGACCACCACCGCCCAGTCGGCGGCCGGTGGTCGGCTCCGGTGGGCGACGACGACCAGGGCGGCCAGGGCCACGCAGACGACGACCACGGGGATGCCCCACCGCTTCCAGCGCAGGAGCAGCCACACGCCCAGGATCAGGACGAGCAGAAGGGCTAGCGCGATGACCGTTCCCCATGGAGGTGCCGGCCAGTCGAGCGAGGCCCCCGGCAGTGACGCGCCGACACGTGCCACGGCCACGATCCACCAGGCGAACAGGGACCCGAGCCAGGCGCAGGCCTGGGCGGCCCACGACAGTCCGGGCAGACCGAGGAGACCGATCCCTCCGCAGGCCAATGATGCGAATCCGAGGACCGTGGCCGGCAGGACGGCGGGTGAGGCCACCGCGTTGGCCAGCACCGACCACACGCCGATGCGCGGATCGATGGCCACCAGCACCGGGGTGCAGGCGATCTGCGCGATGAGCGGGACGGCCAGCGCGCTGATGAGGACGGCCGGGACCATCGACAGCCGGACCGTCAGGGTCCGGACCACGACCGGGATGACGAACATGATCGCCGCGGTCGACACGACGGAGAGCACGAAGCCCACCGACGTCGCCAGCACCGGCACCAGGGCCAGCAGGACGCAGACGCATGCGGAGATGACGGCCAGCGAGGAGATCCCGCCTCCGCGGAGGAAGACGACGGCGACGGCGATCGCCATGGCCGCCGCCCGGATCGCACTCGGTTCGAATCCGACGATGAAGAGGTAGGACACGCAGGTGAGCACCCCGACGCCCACCCGGGTTCGGGGGCCGGCCCGGCACGCCCCGGCCAGCAGTCCCGCGCCGAGGGTGACGATCGTGACGTTGGTCCCGGACACCGCGGAGACGTGGGTCAGCGAGACGGTGCGCATGTCGTCGAGCATCCGTGCATCCTGCGGCTCGGTGTCACCGACGACGAGTCCCGGCAGCAGGCGACCGCCCCGATGCCCGGAGGTCAGGGCGTCCTCCCGCAGGCCGAGACGCAGCTCATTGCGCCACTGCCACAGCGGTCCGGGAACCCGGGTGGCCCGAGGTTCTGCCCTGCTGATCCGAATGTCGCCGAGGCTCTCCGTCGTCATCGTCACCGCGGATCCGTCCGCGGGGGTCGAGGGAGTGAGGACCTCGACGAACCCGGTCGCGGACACCAGTGTCAGCCGCGTCCAGCCCGAGTCGCCGGGGCGGCCGTGACCGACGACCGTTCCGCTCGTCGTCTCCGGCCCTTCGGGTCCCCGGGCGGCGGTGAGCACCGTGGTCTGAACCGTGAGGAGGCAGGCGAACATGATCAGACCGACGCCGAGGTGGTGGTGGCCGCGGAGGCAGGCGAACCCCGTCACGGCCAGCACCGGGGTCACGAGGAGTGCCCACGGTCCCGGTGCCGCCAGTGCCGCGGCCCACAGCCCGACGGCGCAGATCAGCAGCCGCGTCGTTGCCGGCCAGAGGGTGGTCGTGGTCCTCAGCCAGGAAGCGCACCGCGCGCTCACCCGTGTCGATCCTTCACCCCACCGTGACAAGGTCCTTGAGCCTCTCGTAGGTCTTGGGCCCGATGCCGTGGACGAGGAGCAGATCCTCGACACGGGTGAAGGGCTGTGCCTGACGATGGGCGATGATCGCTTCGGCCGTCACGGGGCCGACTCCGGGAAGTGTCTGCAGGGCGGTCGAATCGGCGGAGTTGAGGTCGATCTTGGCGCCGCCGTTCGGACCCGCGCCGCCGGAGGTGTCGGTGCCGTTCGGTTCCGCGGCGCCGTTCGCCTCGGCTCCGGCGCCTCCGCCCGTCGAGTCGCCGGACGCCTGCCCACCCGCCGTCGTTCCCTCGCCCGCGGGCTCCCCGGGTCCACCGGC
>JAPSIC010000205.1 GCA_031179165.1 Brevibacterium sp. | reverse complement strand
GGGAGCTCGCGGAGGGTCTGGGAGAGCTCGGGCTGCTCGGCATGCACCTCGACGGCTACGGCTGCGGCGGGTCGACGGCGACCCAGTACGGTCTGGCCTGTCGCGAGCTCGAGGCCATCGACTCCGGGCTGCGCTCGCTCGTGTCCGTCCAGGGCTCGCTGGCGATGTTCGCCATCCACCACTTCGGCTCCGAGGCGCAGAAGGAGGAATGGCTGCCGCGGATGGCCGCGGGCAAGGCCATCGGCTGCTTCGGACTGACCGAGCCCGATGTCGGCTCCGACCCTTCGGGTATGAAGACGACCGCACGCAGGGACGGCAGCGACTGGATCCTCAACGGCGCGAAGATGTGGATCACCAACTCGCCGGTCTCCGACGTCATGGTCGTGTGGGCGAAGACGGACGAGCTCGACGACAAGGGCCGGCCCGTCATCCGCGGGTTCGTCGTCCCCAGCGACACCGCAGGCGTGCAGACGCCGGAGGTCCACCGCAAGATCTCGCTGCGTGCGTCGATCACCGGTGAGATCGTCCTCGACAGCGTGCGCCTGCCCGAGGATGCGATGCTGCCCAAGGCCAAGGGGCTCAAGGGTCCGCTCAGCTGCCTGTCGGAGGCGCGGTTCGGGATCGTCTTCGGCGTCACCGGTGCCACCCGGGACGCGCTGCTGTCGGCTCTCGAGTACACCGGCACCCGGATCCAGTTCCAGCGCCCCATCTCCTCGTTCCAGATCACGCAGCAGAAGCTGGCGAAGGCCTTCGGCCAGTACTCGCAGATCACCCTGCTGGCCGCGCACCTGGGCAAGCTCAAGGACTCGGAGCGAGGGGTGCGCCCGGAGCAGATCAGCCTCGGCAAGATGGTCAATGTCGACTCCGCGATGAACGTCTGCCGCGACCTGCGCGCGCTCTTCGGCGGTTCGGGAATCACCAGCGAGTACCCGCCCCTGCGCCACGCGGTCAACCTCGAGACCGTGCTCACCTATGAGGGCACTCATGAGGTCCACCAGCTGACCCTGGGCCGGGCGATGACCGGGATCAGCGCCTTCGCGAACTGAAACCGCAGACCGGTCGGCGCGGCTTGGGCCCGCGTCGGTCGGCGCGATTCGGGTCGGCGTCGGTCGGCGCGGTCCGGGCCGGCGTCGGCCAGGATGGTCCGGCGCAGACCCTCCGCCGCTCCGCCCAGTCAGGCGCCGGTGAGGACCTCGTTCCTGAGCCAGTCGAGGCTGGATGCCGCATCGATGGCGCCCGTGTCGTCGAGGATCACTGTGGTGTCCGGGGTCAGGGGTGTCACCTCGGCGGATTCGACTCGGGAGTCGCGCATCGCCTGATCGAGGTTGGCCGTCTCGCCGGCGATGGTGATGCCGACGCCTTCGAAGCGTGAGCGCACGACCTTCACCGAGGCCCGTCCCGATTCGATCGGAGCGGCGTCGATCGGGTGGATGAGCACGATCGGACCGTCGTCTCGCGCCTCGGCGTCGATCAGCCCCGCTTCGGAGGCGATCTCGGCCTCGGCCACTCCTTCCCCTGAGGGCACGACCGCACTGGTGGTCGACCCGCGGTTGTGGGCGGAGCGCACATCGACGACCAGGCCGATGCGGACGGCGGCGAGAACGCTCAGGGCTCGCGCGACGGGAGGGACGGCCTCGTCGATGAGCAGGGTCGCCGGCCCCTGTTCCGTCTCCGGGCCGAGCTCGATCTCCGGGCCGGCGTCGTCGCCGACGAGCCCCATGGCTCGCAGGATCCCGCCGAGCTTGGCACTGCGGTCGAGCACCTCGGCGCGGGAGAGCTCGACCGGTTTCGCCAGTGCTCTGACCAGGCGCGGGTCGGAGACCTCCCGGCCGTCGAGCACGGGCTTCTCGGGGGCGGGCCCGGTGAGGACGACTTCCTCGGACCTGCCTGTGGCCACGGGATGGTCGAGCAGCTCGAACACCGGGTTGAACGTGCCGGGCGAGGTGTCGGTGGGCTTGGCGAACCAGTGGAGGTCAGTCAACGGAGGCCATCACTTCGACGACGCGGTCGATGAAGGCATCGACCTGATCCTCATCGTAGGCCTTGTCCCCTTTGGCCGTCTTGAACAGCACGCGGCGGACCTGGTCGACGCTCATCGCCACACCCTGGGTGAAGTAGGCGTTGACCTTGTCGCACATCTCATCGACCTGGCCGATGTCGTAGCCGATGACGCCCTGGGGCGGGTTGTCGAAGCGTTCGCCGTGGTCGCGCACGAGGCGTTTGCGCAGGGACGCGGCGACGCGGGTGAGCTCCTGCACCCAGGCGTCCTGCCCCGACTGGGCGATCAGCCGGTCGCGTGCCTGCTTGGCGAAGGCATCCTCGAGGCGGTCGAGTGCCGCGTCGACGACGGCGACGTGATAGCCCTTCCGGACGAGGTCGAAGCCGACCGTGCGCACGGCCCGGGAGTCCAGGTCACCGGGCTGCGGGGTCTCCCTCTCGAAGGATTCGCGTGCGCGTTTGAAGAAGCTGTCGACCTGCTTCGGGTCGTAGCCGTTCTTCCAACCGGACATTCGCGGGAAAGTGGTGTCCGCCATGATGCCTCCAAAAGCGAATCGCCGTCAGTGTCGTTTCCACCATGATAATCAGCGGGCTGGGAAAATGTGCGCCGGCACTCGGCGCACGAGCCGTGTACTCTCGGCAATCCACCCGAAGATGGGTCAGTCGGCTGCCGCCAGCTGACCGCAGGCACCGTCGATGTCCGACCCGCGGGTGTCGCGGATGGTCGTCGGGACGCCGGCGTCGATGAGCCGGCGCACGAACTCGTTCGCGACCTCCGGCTCCGAGGCCGTCCACACCGAACCCGGCGTCGGGTTGAGCGGGATGGGGTTGACGTGGACCCATCCCCGGCCACGGGCGTTGAGCTTCTTGGCCAGCAGCTCCGCCCGCCAGGGGTGGTCGTTCATGTCCTTGATCAGCGCATATTCGATGCTGACCCGCCGGCCCGTGACCTTGTAGTAGTTGTACGCGGCATCGATCGCCTCATCGGCCTTCCACCGCGTGTTGACCGGGATCATCTCGTCCCGCAGCTCGTCGTCGGGGGCGTGGAGGCTGAGCGCGAAGGTGACGGGGATGTCCTCGGCGGCGAGCTTGTTGATGCCCGGCACCAGACCCACGGTCGAGATGGTGATGCGGCGGGCCGACATGCCCAGTCCCGAGGGCGCGGGCTCGACGAAGCGGCGGACCGCGTTCATCACCCGCTTGTAGTTGGCCAGCGGCTCGCCCATGCCCATGAACACGATGTTGCTCACGCGTTCGGGTCCGCCCGCCGAGGCGCTTGCCGACCCGGATGCGCCCGCGGGCGCTTCGCCCTGCTCCTCGTCGGCTTCGGCGCCGAGGGCCACCTCGTCGGTGGACGAGGGCTCCCCCGCCGAGGCGGGTGCGAGTTCACCGGCGGCGATCACCTGGTTGGCGCGGATGACCTGCTCGACGATCTCGGCGGTGGACATGTTGCGGGTCAGTCCCTGCTGTCCGGTGGCGCAGAACGGGCAGTTCATCCCGCATCCGCACTGGCTGGAGACGCAGAGGGTGACGCGGTTGCGGTAGCGCATGAGCACCGACTCGACGAGAGCGCCGTCGAAGAGGCGCCAGAGGAACTTGATCGTGTCGCCGTTCTCGGTTCTCAGCCGTCGCACCTCGGTGAGCAGGTGCGGGAAGAAGCGCTCCCCCAGTGGTTCGCGCAGGTCCTTCGGCAGGTCGGTCATCGCCTCGACGTCGGTCTGGTAGTGCGTGAAGTAGTGCGTCGAGAGCTGCTTGGCGCGGAACGCGGGCAGGCCCATCTCCTGCACCGCCGCAATGCGCTCGTCCATCGACATGTCGGCCAGATGCTGTTTCGGCTGGCTGGCTCTGGGGGACTTGAAATTGAGGAGCGGACGACCGTCCCGCTTCGGGGTCTTCGAGGTCGTTCCGTCGGCGTGCTCGACGACGGGCCTGACTTGCCTGCTACCTGCTTGAGAACTCACCGTCCCATTGTCTCACGACGGGCAAGGCGATGAGATGTGCCCGCGGCCACGTGCAGCGCCCGGGACGTGGGTCGGGAGGCACTCGCGACGGGACGATCAGCGACGAGGGTGGTCAGAGATAGCCGGGCAGAACGGAGAGCAGGACGAGCGCGACCGGGGCCGTGGGCAGGATCGAGTCGAGACGGTCCATCACGCCTCCGTGGCCGGGC
The DNA here is from genome assembly GCA_031179165.1 of Brevibacterium sp. Classification (GTDB taxonomy): domain Bacteria; phylum Actinomycetota; class Actinomycetes; order Actinomycetales; family Brevibacteriaceae; genus Brevibacterium. Next base: position 211 of record JAPSIC010000205.1, on the reverse strand, counting down.
AGCAGGGTGCCCATGTCCTTGAGCTCGAGGTCGCGTTTGATCATCGACTCACTGAAGTCGCCGAGGGTGGCGAAGGCCGGGATGACGACGCCGATGACGATTCCGGTCCAGAAGGGAGCGTCGAAGACGGTCAGGGCCAGGATCACGGCGACGGCGGTGGTGAAGACGACGGAGCCGAGGTAGCCCTCCCACGACTTCTTCGGTGAGATGT
>JAPSIC010000002.1 GCA_031179165.1 Brevibacterium sp. | reverse complement strand
CCCGCCCCGACTTCCGGACCCATTTCGCCGCTGCCGGCTTCGCGATGGCCTCGATCGACTACCGGCTGGCACCGACCCACCTGCATCCGGCGCAGGTCCACGACCTGCGACAGGCCCTGCGCTGGCTGCGTCGGAATGCCGAGCGGTTCGAACTCGACGCCGAGGCGATCGGGCTCTGGGGGTCATCCGCCGGCTCCCATGTCGCGGCCTTCACCGCTCTCAGCGCCGAGGTGGCGGTCCTCGGGGACGAGGGAATCCCCACCGGCTTCCAGAGGTTCGGCACCCACGTCTCCTGCGTCGTCGACGGCTATGGGCCGACCCTGATCGAACCGCTCCTGCCGGCCTTCGACCCCACGCGCATCACGGCGGCAGACCTCCGATCGACCCCCGAGGAGGACCTGCTGGGAGGGCCGGCCACCTCGGTGAGCGAGCACCGGAAGCTGCGCGAGCGGGCTCGCGCCGCCAGCCCCGCCCTCCTCGACCTCCCCGAGGCCGGCTCGGCGACGGACCCGGCTGCGGGCCCGGACCCGGCGACGGCGTCGGACCGGGAACCGGACCCGAACCGGTGCCACAGGTTCCCGCCGCCCTTCCTCATCATGCACGGCACCGCGGACACCGCTGTCGGCCCCGAGCAGTCGGTGGCCCTGCATGAGAGGCTGAGTGCGGCGGGTGGGGAATCGCTGCTGTGCCTCATCGACGGCTTCGGCCACGGGTTCCTCAACCCGGGTCAAGTGCTGGAGCTCGGGCCCGGGGTGGTCCTCGACAACGGTCGGCTCGAAGCCGAACCCGACGCCCCCTGCGTCTTCGACAATCGAGGCGGCTTCGCCCCGCAGCAGGATTCCACCTCGTTCGACTTGATCCACGACTTCTTCGTCCACCACCTCAAGAAAGGCCGATCATGACCGCTGCATTCGACTGGGAGACAGTCCAGAGAACCTCGCTTGTCCGCAACGCCCTCCCCGGCGAGCTCGCCCCCTACGCGCTGTCGGCCGGAGAGGGACTGCGCCACGACCTCGGCGACTGGCACGTGACGACGATGGCACGCGGAGCCGACACGGGAGACGAGTTCTCGCTCTACCGCGTCTCCCTGCCGGGCGGGTCGGCCAGCCCGCTCATCTCCACACCCGGGCACACCTTCATCCAGCTCGTCGAAGGCGAGATCGGACTGTGGTTCGAGGGTCGCAGCCGGCGGCTCATCGCCGGCGACTCGGCGTCGATCCCGGCCGGAACGCCCTTCGCCGTCTCCGGTCGCGCCGTCCTCAACTCCTTCTTCCTCTACTCCACCGACCAGTGGCTGCACCGCCTCGCCGACGGGCTCGGCAGCGCGAGCGGCTCGCACATCTTCTCGCGCCGCCCGCAGTCGACGGTCTCGGACCTCCTGGCCGGAGAGCTCTCCGGCTACGGCATCACCGTCCACGAGGCCGAGCGGGCGCACCTCGAGGAGCAGGCCGCCGGCGATGAACAGGACCGGCGCGACGGCAACCGGCTCCCGCAGGGGACGGTGCCCTACGTCAACCAGGCCGGCCACGGGGATCGGTACGAGACCTACCAGCAGCTCAACACCTACCCGGTGAGAAGCCGGAACACCGGCGGACGGTTCTTCGCGATGGACACGCGCGGTGCCCGCTCGCCCTACATTCCGCTGCACTTCCACCAGGAGCACTCGGAGAACTTCCTCTGCCTGGGCGGGAAGGTCAAGCTCCACGCCAACGGGGAGGAGGTCGTGCTCACCCCTGGCGATTTCCTCCACGCCCCGGCCGGAACCATCCACAGCTTCTCCTTCGCCGGGCACAACACGCACATGCTCGGTCTGCTCACCCCACCGGTGTTCGAGCCGTTCTTCGAGTACATGAACGATCCCACCGACGAGTACGTCCATGTCGAGGGCGGAGAGCCGTACTTCCCCGGCGAGGGATTCGCCCGCGCCCGCGAGGAGCTCGACCTGGTCGTGGTCGGCCCGCCTCCGCAGGACTGAGGACCGCGGGCTGCGGGCGGGCTGCCGGTCGCAGGCAGACTGTGGGCCGCAGGCGGACCGTGGGCTGCGGGATGCGATCAGCCGTGGGCCGGGCATCGGCCCACGGCTGATCGTCCACGACCCTGTTCGAATCATCACATTGCGACGCGGGGGCTACCGGAAGGGGCGGGGGCACCAATAGGCTGGATCTCTCACGGCGGAACCCTCGCGCGGTTCCCGCCCTGACATCCCGCCGATCCCCGCCCCAGATGAAGGACCTCCATGACCGAAGCTCCGGTGTCTCGCCGTGTCTACAAGTTCGCCGTCTTCGCTCTGGCCATCGGCGCGTTCGGCATCGGCGTCACGGAGTTCGCGACCATGGGGCTCCTCCCCGACATCGCGGCCGGCCTCGGCATCACCGTCCCGCAGGCCGGGCACGCGGTCTCGTTCTACGCGATCGGGGTCGTCGTCGGCGCCCCGCTGATCACGACGATCGCGGCACATGTGGATCGCAAGAACCTGCTGCTCGGGCTGATGGGGCTCTTCGCCCTCGGCAACATCGCCTCGATGCTCGCTCCCAGCGCCACGCTGTTCAACATCGCCCGCTTCGCCAGCGGCCTGCCCCACGGCGCCTACCTCGGCGTCGGTGCGATCGTCGCCGCCTCCCTGGCAGCGCCGAATCGCCGCGGCAGGGCGATGGCCCGCGTCATGCTCGGGCTCACGATCGCCAACATCTTCGGTGTGCCCTTCGCCGCAGCGCTGGGCAACATGCTCGGCTGGCGCAGCGCCTACGCCCTCGTCGCCGCACTCGGAGTGCTCACCGTCATCATGGTCGCCGTCGCCGTCCCTCGGGTGAAGCTGTCCCAGGCCCCGTCGGCGCGAGGCGAGATGAAGGCGCTCGCCCGACCCCAGATCATCCTCACCCTTGTCGCGGGATCCGTCGGATTCGGCGGCATGTTCGCCGTCTACACCTACATCACTCCCACCATGACCGAGGTCGCCGGCGTCCCCACCGCGGCCATCCCCTGGGTCCTCGCCGTCTACGGACTGGGTATGACCGCAGGCTCCCTCATCGCCGGTCCCCTCGTCGACAAGTCCATCGAACGCTCCGGAGTCGCGGGGATGATCCTCTCCGCCCTCGTCCTGGCCACATTCGGCGCGTTCACCTCCGTCGCGGCGATCGCAATCATCGCGCTCTTCCTCATCGGCATCGCCGGCTCGATGATCACCACTTCCCTGCAGATGCGCCTGCTGCGCGACTCCACCGACGCCCCGAGCCTGAGCGCGGCCATGAACCACGCCGCGTTCAACTTCGCCAACGCGCTCGGCGCCTGGCTCGGCGGCATCGTCATCAGCGCCGGCCTGGGCTACCGGGCTCCGGCATGGGTGGGCGTGGGCCTGTGCGTCGCCGGTCTCCTCGTTCTGACGGTGGCGATCGTCCTGCGCCGACGCAGCCCCGCCTCCCAGCGCCCGCGGACTCGGATCGAGGACTGAGGTCCGGGTCGGTCCAGTTCCCCGGGGCCGCGACACCGTGCCGGCCCCGTAGAGTGCGCCACCGTGCCGGCCCCGTAGAGTGCTCCACCCTGTCGGATCCGCCTGCAGTTCTCAACTAGTGAGATCACGGGCCCGAGCGACCGGTCCCAGGCGTAAAGTTCAACGGTTGCGGACGACACCCCGAGCTGCAATCGACCGACACGAGCCACCCTCACTCGCGCCGACCCTGACGATCTGACGAAGCACAAGGAACATGTCCACCGAAACCCACCCCTCTGGTCCTCACTCGAACTCGCAGGACACCGCGGCCGCCGACTCCATCGCGCTGGCTCGCAAGACCAACACCCGAGGCAAGGTCCTCACCGCCTCGATGGTCGGCACCACGATCGAGTTCTTCGACTTCTACGCCTACGCCACGGCCTCGTCGCTGGTCTTCCCCGCGCTGTTCTTCCCCAACCAGACTTCGACGACGCAGCTGCTCAGCTCCTTCGCAATCTTCGGCGTCGCCTTCGTCGCCCGCCCCGTGGGCTCCGTCATCTTCGGCCACTACGGTGACCGGATCGGACGCAAGAAGACACTGGTCGCCTCGCTGCTCATCATGGGCATCGGCACCTTCCTCATCGGCCTCCTCCCCACCGCCGCCACTCCCGGCTGGGTGGTCCTGGCACCCCTGTTCCTCGTCCTGCTGCGCTTCGCCCAGGGTGTCGGGCTCGGCGGCGAATGGTCGGGAGCAGCACTGCTGGCGACCGAGAACGCGCCGAAGGGCAAGAGAGCCATCTGGGGCACGTTCCCCCAGCTGGGTGCTCCTGCCGGCTTCATCCTCACCAACCTCATGTTCATCGCCCTCGCGCGGTGGACCACCCCGGAGGACTTCCTCGCGTGGGGCTGGCGCATCCCGTTCCTGCTCTCCGCGCTGCTCGTGGCCGTCGGCCTGTACGTGCGACTCTCGCTCATGGAGACGCCGGCGTTCCAGCTCGTCGAGCAGCGCCAGCAGGTCACCCGCGCCCCGATCTCCCGGGTGTTCGTCTCGAGCTGGAAGCCGCTGCTCCTCGGCACCTTCATCATGCTCGCGACCTACGTGATCTTCTACTTCATGACCGCCTTCACCCTCACGTACGGGACCTCCCCGGCATCGGTCGAACAGGCCCAGGCCGCCGCCGAGGCCGCGGGCAAGCCCTTCGATCCGGCCGGCTTCGTCGCGGGGCTCGGGTACACGAAGGATGAGTTCCTCGTCTACCTGATCATCGGGGTCGTGTTCTTCGGCATCTTCACCCTCGTCTCCGGCCCATTGGCCGAGAAGCTCGGACGGCGGAAGATGCTGCTGGGCGTGACCGTGCTCATCGCCGCCTACGGCCTGTCCGTCAACGTCCTGTTCAACGGCGGCACCTCGGGTGTCATCGCGGGCCTCATCATCGGCTTCATCTTGATGGGACTGACGTTCGGCCCGATGGCCGCCTACCTGCCCGAGCTGTTCCCCGCGAACGTCCGCTACACCGGTTCGGCCGTCGCCTACAATATGGCCGGGGTCATCGGCGCGGGCCCGGCGCCGTTCGCCATGGTCGCCCTGTGGCAGGCCGAGGACGGAACGATCTTCTACTGCGGCCTCTACATCATCGCCGCCTCGGTGCTGACGATCATCGCCCTGTGGCTGGCCGAGGACACCTCGGACATCGACATGGAATCCGACCTCGCCTGACGGCGCTGAAGCGGGTCTCGATACTGCCAGTTGAGAATGTAGAAGTCCACGTGGGCCCCACTGCGAAGTGGGGCCCACACTGCTGTCCGGGACCACCAGTGAGGGCAGCCCGGAATCGATTCAGAACCCGACCGGCAGGCCGGCATGACAGGAGTCGAGAGTATGCTTCCCTGCATGCTGACCATCGGATCGATCGTCATCCGCGTCGACGATATGGCTCGCCAGATCGTCTTCTGGACTCAAGCGCTGGACTACGTCGTCCGCGAACCCGCCGAGGACGAGTTCACGCTCCTCAAGCCTCGTGCAGGCAACAGCCCGAATGTCTCTCTGGACGCGGTGTCCACGCCGCGCGCGCTGCCACCGAAGATCCACCTCGACCTCTACGCCGATGATCAGACCGCGGAGGTGGACCGCCTGGAGGCACTCGGAGCCACGCGTATCCGGTGGGATCGCCAACCCCCGGATGCTGATTTCGTCGTCATGGAGGACCCGGAGGGCAATCGGTTCTGCGTCGTCGATTGCGCGGACGAATTCGTCCAGCGAGCCGGAAGCCCGGCGCATCGCCAAGAGACAGGATCAGAAGGCGCACGCCCAGTTGCTCCGCGCCCGTGACCTGCCCCGATGGTGCCGAATGGTCGGGCCCGCGACGCATCCGCCGAAGGCTACGATTCAGTCACAACTGACTTGGCTGGAACTCCCATCCCGCCGTGTGACTCATGACACGGTACGATTCTTCCAGACGCCGTCCCCGCATCGACGCAGGGACGGCCACCGTTTGTGACCACAAGTCACTGAGTCTCTTGGAGGAAGAATGAAGCGACGGATCACTCTGGCCACAGTGGCCGTAAGTGCCATGCTCGCCCTGTCCGCATGCGGCGGCGGAGGCGAATCCGAGCCGCAGGCGACCGGTGAGGGCGGGGTCCCCCTGGTCAAGGAAGGGAAGCTGACCACCTGCACCCATCTGTCCTACCAGCCGTTCCAGTTCGAGAAGGACGGCGAGGTCGTCGGCTTCGACGTCGACATCGTCGATGCCGTGGCCGAGAAGCTCGGGGTCGAGCAGGAGATCGTCAACGTCCCCTTCGAGCCGATCACCTCTGGCGCCTCTTTCGCCCAGAACCAGTGCGACGTCGCCGCGGCCGCGATCACCATCACGCCCGAGCGCCAGGAGGCCATCGACTTCTCCGAACCGTACTTCGCAGCCAACCAGGCGATCCTGACCAAGGACGACAAGAACGTCAAGGCCGCCGGTGACCTCAAGGGCCTCAAGATCGCCGCACAGGCGGGAACCACCGGCCTCGACTACGCGACGGAGAACTTCACCGACGCCGAGGTCATCACCTACGAAGACCTCCCGCTCTCCCTCGAGGCCCTGAAGAACGGCCAGGCTGACGCCGTCATCAACGACAACGGTGTGCTCTACGATTACGCTGCCAACAACGATGGCTTCGCCGTCGGCTTCGACATCGACACCGGAGAGTCCTACGGCATCGCGATGAAGAAGGGCAACACGGCGATGAAGAAGGCCGTCGACGACACCGTCAAGGAGCTCAAGGACAGCGGGAAGTACAACGAGATCTACAAGAAGTGGTTCGGCAAGGACGCGCCCAAGGAATGATCCGAGAGCTTGAGGACCATTCCGACGCCCGCAGAACTGCGGAGCGGCGGAGGCCCTCCGCACCCGGCTGACCCGGTGCCGCCGATCCGGCCGGAGCATCTGCGCTCCGGCCGGTTCGGTGACCACGCTCCCAAACCCAGCAGTCGGGGCATGACCGAACCGGTTCCGCCCTCACAGTGAAGGACTTCACTCATGTCGACTCCTCGCACCACCAACGACGGCGGCGGGACAGACCGTCCGTCGCCATCATCACCGCCGGCCGCGACTCCGAAGGCGAAGATGAGCCGCCGGCAGAAGGCGAAGATCTCCCGCGGCATCCAGTACGGCCTGCTCGTCGTCATCGCCGTCGTCGTCGCCTTCATGGCCGACTGGTCCACGTTGATCGACACCTTCGGTCGCGTCGACATCGCCGTCGGGATGTTCCCCGACGTCGTCACCCAGGCGCTGAAGAACACGGTCGTGTTCACCCTCCTCGGCTTCGTCCTCGGCCTGGCCATCGCCATCGTGCTCGCACTCATGCGCCTGTCCTCGGTCGGGGTCTACCGGTGGCTGGCCTTCATCTACATCGAGTTCTTCCGCGGCCTGCCCGCCCTGGTCGTGTTCCTCGTGATGGGCTTCGGCCTGCCGCTCGCGTTCCCCGGCTTCCAGCTCCCGAGGCTCTACATCATCATGGTCGCCCTGGCACTCGTGTCCTCGGCCTACATGGCCGAGACCATCCGCGCCGGCATCCAGGCCGTGCCGAAGGGCCAGGTCGAAGCCGCCCGCTCACTGGGCATGTCGTCGTCGCGGGCGATGTTCACCATCGTGCTGCCGCAGGCGATGCGCATCATCCTGCCGCCGCTGACCAATGAGCTGATCCTGCTGACGAAGGACTCATCGCTGGCCTACATCCTCGGTTCCTCCGTCGACGGCCGTGAGCTCACCGCACTGGCCCGCGCCGAGATCGTCAACACGGCGAACCTCACGCCCTTCATCGTCGTCGCCCTGTGCTACCTCATCATCACGATCCCGCTGTCGTACCTGTCGCGGGTCCTCGAACGCAAATACGGTTCCGCTGAATCAGGAGTGAAATGATGACCGACACCACTGCCGCTCCCGACGCCGCGGAGACTCCGCTCATCTCGATCCGGAACCTGCAGAAGAGCTTCGGCTCCAACCAGGTCCTCACCGACATCAACCTCGAGGTCCGCAAGGGCGAGGTCGTCTGCGTCATCGGGCCCTCGGGCTCGGGCAAATCGACGATGCTGCGGTGCATCAACGTCCTCGAGACCCCGTCCGGCGGCTCGATCGTCGTCGACGGAATGGACATGACCGATCTCGATCTCGATATCGACGCCGCCCGCACCCGCATCGGCATGGTGTTCCAGAGCTTCAACCTCTTCGGCCACCTGACCGTGCGGGAGAACCTCACCGTCGCCCAGGTCAAGGTGCTCGGCCGGTCGAAGGAGGAGGCGAACCGCACCGCTGAGGCGAACCTGGCCAAAGTGGGGCTGTCGGAGAAGATCGACGCCAAGCCCGGGTCCCTCTCGGGTGGTCAGCAGCAGCGCGTCGCGATCGCCCGGGCCCTGAGCATGGACCCCGACGTCATGCTCTTCGACGAGCCCACCTCGGCGCTCGATCCCGAGACCGTGGGCGATGTCCTCCTGGTCATGCGCTCCCTCGCCGAGGCGGGGATGACGATGGTCGTCGTCACCCATGAGATGGAGTTCGCCCGCCAGGTCGCCGACCGCGTGGTCTTCATGGACGGCGGAGTCGTCGTCGAGGAGGGGCCGGCCAAGGAGGTCATCGGCAGCCCGAAGGAGGAGCGGACGCAGAACTTCCTCGCCCGAGTCCTCCACCCCGGCCAACTGGGCTGACCCTGTCGGTCACCAGTCAGCGGTTGCCCCTCTTGAACGTCGTTGCCCCACCTACAGGTGGGGCGACAACGCTTTAGTGGGGCAACGGCCATTTGGCCTGACGGTCAAGGGCGTCCAGGGCTGACCGGATCTTCATGAACTCCCGCGGCCGGAACAGATCGGCCCATACCAGATCGAAGACCAGCAGGCCCGCATTTCGCAACCTCATATGACGTTCATGGTTCGCCTTGCTTGCCCGATCAGGGCCATTGTCGTTCAAGTAATACTTCCCGACACCATGGACCTCGACGACGAGAGGAAGCCTCTTGTGCCGGAAATCGTTGCGAGCAATCCACCTGCCCTGCGGGTCGTAGCTGTCGACCTGAGAGACCATGCCGTCTATCCCGTACCGGTGGAATTTCACAGCGCACAGAGCCTCGCTTGCCGATTCATGACGCGCATCAGCCAGATCGAGTGCCCTTCGTGCCTCCGCCGCACCTGAACGGCCGTGCCGGATGCCGGCCTCGAGCGTCCGTTCGGACGTCAACTCCAGTCTCAGTGCCGCGGAGATGAATGGCACCGATGCCTCGAGTGGGTAGTCATGAGCTATATCGAGCAGAGTGCGATCGACCGTCGTCACCGGCAGATCACGAACCTGCGTCCGCTCCTGAGCTGTCAAGGTCCTCGCTCGGATGTTCAGCGTCGGCTTCTTCCGGTGGTGACGGGTCCTGATCATCTCTGCGTGGTCGACGACCGGAAACGGAGGGTCCAGTCCGTGGATGATCGCCGCCGAAACGTGTGAGAACACTGCGTCCGGCTGAAGTCCGTTCGCGTACGAGCGGATGAGCACTTTCAGCCATTCGGTTCGGTCTCGAATGTCATCGAAGACGGATGGGTAGGCCGTGTCCGAATCCCGGTGGATCTCGTGAAGTACGGCGTGACGGGCGTTCGAACACGATGTCCACAGCACGAAGTAGCCACGTCGCACTCTTCGCAAACAGCATCGCAGCGCCACGGCGAGATCCGGCTCAACGAAGCCCAACTTCCTCAGATCCCGCGACTGGAATACCGTCACCATCATTCAACAATACTGCCCAAAAAGCATCAAACACAATCAAATCACGGGAAACTTATTCGGGTGGGCCGCCCTCCACCGATCACGAGCCACGTGCGGTGGACTGCGACGGCCCCACTTAGCCGCGTGGGCACCACTCGCAGATGGGGCCCACGCGACTATGTGGGGCAACGACGGCTTGGAGGCCGCGCCGCCGCTGGCCAGCCCGCGCCGCGCGGCCGGTCCGCACCCGCCGGCCCGTGCCGCGCCGGCCCGCGGCGTACCCGCCGGGCCACCGCGGCGCACGCGCCTCTGCCCCCGCCTACTCCTTCGGCAGGATGACCCGATACCCCAGCCGGGGGTCGTAGCCGTGGATCTCGCGGGTGTCGAGGGCGGACATGAAGTCGAGCACCTCGGCGGTGATGACCTGACCGGGCACCAGCACCGGGAATCCCGGCGGGTACGGGGTGACGAATCCGGCCGAGACCGGCTTGCCCCCGGCCTCGACGCGGCGGCGCAGCTCGTGCGGCATGACGTGCTCGATGCACGACCGGCGCAGACCGGCGTAGTAGGCGCTGCGCAGGTCACCGTCGGGCAGTTGCCGCGTCGGATCCGCGGTCGGGACCTCGGCGGCGTATTCGGGGGCGAAGGCGCTGAAGTCCGGCAGCGGCGGCATGATCACCTCGGGCCGGCCCTCGAGGGCGGGACGGGAGTCGTGGAACTTCCCGGCCAGCTTGACCAGCACCTCGATGAGGTAGGCGACCGCCGAGCGTGAGGTGCCGATGTTCGTCATGAACAGCACCGTGTTGCGGCTCGTCTTGTTGACCTGGATGCCGTAGCGGTCCATCAGGTGCTCGTGCTTGAACGTGTCCCCGTCGACGCCGGTGCCGCTGATCTCGATCGTGATGCGGCTCGGGTCGACGACGAACTCGTCCTTGGTCCAGGCCTCCCAGAATGTCGCCAGGCCGTCGCGCAGCGGCATCGATCGGGTCGTCTGCCGGTACTCGGCGGGAATCAGGTCCTTGGCGGTGAGCACCCGGAACGTCTTCTTCAGCAGCGGGTGCCGGGCCACGGCCGATGACAGGCTGGTGGCCAGGTCGAGCTGCTTCTGGACCAGGGCGAAGCCCTCCATCTCCACCTGCCTCCGCCCCAGGTCCAGGGACGCGAGGATCTGGTAGTTCGGCGAGGTCGAGGTGTGCGTCATGTACGCCTCGTGGAAGGCGTCTTCGGCGCCCGAGGTGAAGTCCTGGTCGTAGACGTGGATCATCGACCCCTGCCGCAGCGCGGTCAGGGTCTTGTGCGTGGACTGGGTGGCGTAGACCCGGATCCGCGCCGAGGGCGGCGGCAGCAGGGTCTCCGACAGCCACACCTCGTCGGGGGCGGGCTGACCGGTCTCGGGGTCGAACAGGCGCTTCTGCTGCTGCCGGTAGGCGGCCTCGTGGGCGTTGGACTTCAGGGTCTCCTCGAGCCGTTCCGCGGCGACCATCGCGGTGCGCTTGCGGGTGACCGGGTGGAACCGGGCGAAGGCGAACCACGCCTCGTCCCAGAGGAAGACGAGGTCCGGCTTGATCGCCAGGCACTCGGACATCACCTTGAGCGGGTCGTAGACGATGCCGTCGAAGGTGCAGTTGGTCAGGGTGATCATCCGCACCTCGTCGAGGCGGCCGGCGGCGCGATAGTCGAGGAGGAGCTGCTTGATCCGGTTGAGCGGCACCGCGCCGTAGAAGGCGACGTTGTTGAGCGGGTAGGCCTCGAGGTAGGCGGTGCGAGCCCCGGTGAGCATGAGGGCGTGGTGGTGGGACTTGTGGCAGTTGCGGTCGACCATGACGACCTCGTCGGGCGACACCACCGCCTGATGGACGATCTTGTTCGCCGTCGACGTCCCGTTGGTGACGAAGTACGTCCGCTTGGCGCCGAACGCCCGGGCGGCCAGGGACTGGGCCTTCTTCAGGGTCCGGACGGGGGCGAGCAGCGAATCGAGCTCACCCGAGGTGGCGCTGGTCTCCGCGAGCAGCAGGTTGAGCCCGTAGAAGTCGACGAAGTCGCTGATCCACTTCGATCCGACCACCGACCCGCCACGGGAGACGGGCAGGGCGTGGAAGACCCCGGCCGGGCGGCGGGCATGCTCCTGGATCGCGGCGAAGAACGGGGTGTCGTAGAGGTGGCCGATCCGGCGCAGCAGGGACAGGTGGAGCTCGAACTGGTCCTCGCGGCGGAACACTCGCCGGAACCGGTGGGTGAGCGCCCCGGCGAGGCTCTCGATGTGGGCACCGGCCATCAGGTAGAGGTCGAGTTCGGGGCGGAGCCCCGCCAACGTGTCGGCCAGGCGCAGCACCCGGCGCACGGAGTTGAGCGGGCTCATCGGCGTCGTCGGCGAACTGGTGGTGCCCTCGTGGGCCATCGCCACCGCGGCCCGGAGGTCTCGGCTGAGCACCTGCCGGGTCCGGTCGGTGAAGCCGGGGCGGATGACGCAGGCGAGCAGGTTCGGGTTGGTCAGGGCCGCGACCACGGCGTCGTCGGCGGTGGGGACGACGACGTAGTCGTAGATGAACTGATCGGAGGGGCTGCGCAGCTTGAGCAGGTCGGAGTGGAGCTCGTCGCGTCCGGCGTCGGTGGTCTCGTCGACGATGAGGACCTCGAAGCGCGGGCGCGGGTCCTGCCGGTCCCGGTGCTCGGCCTGCTCCTCCTCGCTGAGCACGTCTTCCCTGACGTCGGGGACGGTGGTGCCGCGCAGCCTCTCGACGGCTCGCGTGATCATGTCGTGGGCCTTGTCGAACTCGCCGTCGGCGAGGAACTCCGCGACTTCCTCCACGTAACGCTGGCCGAATCCGGCCCAGTACAGTTCGATCGTCTTCAGCGCCCGCAGCGACCGCCACACCTCACCGTCGGCGGCGATGAAGGCGAAGTCCCCACCGGACAGCGCCAGTCGCTTGACCGCGAACTTCAGGTACTCCCAGGCGTCGGAGCGCAGGCGCCAGGTGCTGGCGGGCATCCCCGGGTCGCGTTCGAGCTTGGCCTTCTGCGGGCGGGCGCGGACGGTCGAGTCCAAACGGGCTCGCGGCGACCCTCCCGCGGCGGATGGGCCGGGCATGAAGAGTGCCCGCTCGGAGTGGTCGTCGGCGTCGATGCCCGTCATGAGAGCCCCCTGGCTTGGATGTTGCGAACGGTCCAGGGACCCGAATCGAACGACCCCAGGATCCGTTGTGCACAGTTCATTGTGCACAGATCATACGGCGTTCCGAGATCGAATGCGCAATGCTCCGCCCACTTGAGACAAAAGAATGATAAGCATGAAGCATGGACAGAACCGAGCAGATTTCGGCATCGTCGCCGACCTCCCGTTCCGCCGTCTCAGCCTGGTCGTCTGCGCCCCAGCAGCCCGCGGCCTCCGCGTCAGCGACGACCGCGACCGCCGAGGACGGCCCCTCGGTCGATCAGGGCACCTTGCCGGGATCAGCCTCGACTCCGACAACCGAACCGGTCGATGCGGGCTCGCCCGCGGTGCGCTCGGCGGGGCATCTCATCGTCGCCGAGCTCGAGGCCCACGGAGTCCAGCGCGCGTATCTCGTTCCCGGCGAGTCCTACCTCGACGTCATCGACGGCCTCCACGACGCCACGATCGAACCGGTCGTGTGCCGCCAGGAGGGCGGGGTCGGCTACATGGCCGTGGCCGAGGGCCGGATGACCGGAGTACCGGGCATCGCGATGGTCACCCGCGGCCCGGGTGCCTCCAATGTCATGGTCGGCGTCCACACCGCCTATCAGGACGCCACCCCGATGGTCGTCTTCGTCGGCCTCATCCCCACGGAGCAGCGCGGGCGGGAGGCGTTCCAGGAGTTCGACCTCGCCGGGTGGTTCTCGACGACGACGAAGAAGGTCCTCGTCCTCGATGACCCCGACAAAGCCGCCGAGGTGGTCGTCGACGCGATGCACACCGCCGTGTCCGGCCGGCCGGGTCCCGTCGTCGTCGGGCTGCCCGAGGAGGTCCTCGTCAAGCCCAGCGCCGGAGAGGTCCTGGGGCCGCGAGCGGTGGGCATCCCCGAGGCGAGCGCCGGCTCGATCGTCGAACTGGAGGCGCGGATCAATGCCGCCGACCGGCCGGTGCTCATCGTCGGCGGGGAGGACTGGTCCCCGAAGGCCTCGGCGGTGATCGCGAACTGGAGCCGCCGCCTGGGCATGGCCGTGCTCGGCACGTTCCGAGCCTACGACGGCATCGACCATGCCTCACCCAACTTCACCGGCATCCTCGGCTTCGGTGCAGCCCCGGTGGCGAAGCGGGTCTTCGACGAAGCCGATCTGCACGTCTTCCTCGGCTGCGTGCGCACCGACATCTCGACCAACGGCTACACCATCGGCACGACTCAGCCCAGCGTCGTCATCGGGCCCGACCCCGATGCCCAGGGGCATCACGGTCGACTCGATCAGCACATCGTGACCACGGTCCGGGCACTGGCCCGGAAGCTGCACGAGACCGGCGGCGAGAGCACCTACGCCGTTGGCGCCGACGGTTCGATCATCGATCCCGCGACCGCCGGTGACGACAGCGGGGTGACGTCCCTGGTCGACCCGCACGAGCCGCCGGCCCTTCCGGAGTGGGTCCGGCAGGCCCGCGCCGAGTTCCAGGACTGGCGGGTCCCCCGCGTCCCCCGCGACGGTGCGGCCGCCTCGGCGAGCGCGAAGTCGGGAGACTACGTCGACATGGACGAGGCCTTCGTCCATGTCAGGCAACTGCTGCCCGGCGATGCGATCATCACCTACGGGGCGGGCAACTACTCGGGATGGGCGACTCGGTTCCTGCCGACGCATTCGTTCCCCTCGGCGCTGGGCCCGCGCAACGGGTCGATGGGATTCGGGATCCCCGCGGCCGTGGCCGCCGGTCTCGTCCACCCGGAGCGGACGATCTTCTCCATCGCCGGCGACGGGTGCTTCCTGATGAACGGCCAGGAACTCGCCACGGCCGTCCAGTACGGCGTCAACCTCACCGTCATCGTCAACGACAACTCCGTCTACGGCACGATCCGCGGCCATCAGGACCGCGATTATCCGGGCCGGGCGGTTGGCACCGCCTTGCAGAACCCCGACTTCGCGGCCCTGGCCGCCGCCTTCGGCGGCCTCGGCCTGCGCGTCGAGCGCACCGCGGACTTCCGTGAGGCCTTCGCCGCCGCCCTCGCGCACGAGGGTCTGGCGCTCGTCCACTGCATCACCGACCCCGCCATCCGCGCCTCCCGCCCGTGACGGGTGCCCGGCACTCCCCCGACACTCCCCCGACCCGAAGGTGACCCCATGAGAATCGACGCGATCTTCACCGATTGCGACGCCCACACGCTCGACCCGGCTCGGCCCCGCGCCTCCCGCATCGGCGTGTTCGGCGGGCGGATCATCGGCGTCGACGAGGAGCTCGACGGGATCGCGGCCGACCGGGTGGAGTCCCTCGGCGGCGCGACGGTGCTGCCGGGCTTCCACGACGCCCACTGCCACACGACGTGGTTCGGCCTCACCCTCGCCTCGGTCGACGTGACGAATCTGCCCGGCGGTCTCGACGACGTCTACGCGGCGCTCACCCGCACGGCGGCCACCACTCCGGCCGGTGAGTGGATCAACGCCACCGGCTTCGCCCACCGCGACTACGGCGGGCAGTACCCGGAGCTCGGCCGCCTCGACGAGATCACCGGGGATCGGCCGCTGTTCATGCGGCAGACATCCGGGCACGCCGCGATCGTCAACACCGAGGCGATGCGCCGGGCGGGGATCCTCGACCCGGACTTCACCGAACCGGTCGGCGGCAAGGTCGTCCGCGACGGCGCCGGGCGCCCGACCGGTCTGCTCGAGGAGACCGCGCAGGAGCTCGTCCAGAACTTCATCCGCCCGTACTCGCTCGACACGATCGTCGAGGCCCTCGACCTGGCCACGGCCCACTACGCGAAGGAGGGCATGACCTCGTTCGGGGAGTGCGGCATCGCCTACGGGTGGATCGGCCACTCCCCGATCGAGATCACCGCCTACCTCCGAGCCCGGGAGCAGGGGAAGCTGCGCGCCCGCGCCCAGCTGATGCCGCAGGCCGACGGGCTCCACGAGATCACGGCCAACCCGTCCGACGACTTCGGCCTCGGCCTCGACGCGGGCGTGTGCACCGGGCTCGGCGACGACCTGCTGTCCCTCGGCCCGGTCAAGTTCTTCATGGACGGCGCCCTGAGCGGGGAGACCGCGGCGCTGCGGGAGAACTACACGGGCAAGGACCACCCCGGCTACCTGCAGGACGACGCCGAGGCTCTGCGCCGCCGGATCCTCGATACCTACGCCTCCGGCTGGTCGGTGGCGGTGCATGCGATCGGCGACGCCGCCGTCGATGCCGCCATCGCCGCCATCGTCGAGGCCCAGGCCCGTCACGGCAGGCGCCGGGTGCCCAACCGGATCGAGCATGCCGCCCTGGTCCACGATGAGCACCTGGCGACCCTGGCCGAGCACGGGATCGCGGTGACACCGCAGTCGGCCTTCGCCGAGGGCATCGGCGACGGGATGAATGCCTCGGTGGGTCCCGAGCGCAGGCGCCTGCTCTACCGCGCGAAGTCCTTCGTCGACGCCGGAGTGATGCTCGCCGGCAGCTCCGACCGCCCCTGCGCCGACGGCAATGTGCTGCGCGGCATCGAGGCGTTCGTGACCCGCAGCACCCGCGGCGGTGACGTCATGGGCTCGGCCGCCGAATGCCTTTCCCCCGCCGAGGCGATCGCCGCCTACTCCACGGTGGCCGCCGTCGCCTCCGGGCAGGGTGCGGACAAGGGAACCCTGTCTCGGGGCAAGCTCGCCGACTTCGTCGCCCTCGATGCCCACCCCGCCGAGGTGGCCGCGACCGAGATTTCCCGGATCCCCGTCCGCGCGACCGTCCTCGGCGGAGAGTTCACCCACGACGCGCGGTAGAGCTCAGCGGACCGGGCGCCGCCGCGATCGACCGCGCCGGCGCGATCGGCCGACGCGAATCGGCCGACGCGATCGGTCGGCCAGGCGAGCCGGCTCTCAGCCGAAGTCGAGGTCGGTGAGGACCTTCTCCGTGACGGTGAGGCCGGTCTCCAGGTCCTCTTCGGTGATGTTGATCGGCGGCACCACGTGGATCCGGTTGAAGTTGGAGAACGGGATGACGCCGAGCTCCTTGAACTGCCCGAGCACCGAGGCGACCTCGGGTGAGCTCCCGCCGTAGGGGGCGAGCGGCTCCCTGGTGTCCTTGTCCCGGACGAGTTCGATCGCCCAGAACATGCCGAGCCCGCGGACCTCACCGACGTGCCTGGACTTCTCCGCGATCTCGCGCAGCCGCGGCCCGACGACCTCCTGACCGAGGCGGGCCGCGTGCTCGATCATGCCCTCCTCCTCCATCGCGGTGATGGTCGCGACCGCGGCGGCGCAGGCGAGCGGGTGCCCGGAGTAGGTCAGCCCGCCGGGGTAGGGGCTCTGGGCGAACCTGTCATAGATGGCGTCGCTCATGATCACCCCGCCCAGGGGCACATAGCCGGAGTTGACGCCCTTGGCGAAGGTGACGAGGTCGGGCACGACGTCGAAGTGGTCGTAGGCGAACCAGCGGCCGGTCCGGCCGAATCCGGCCATCACCTCGTCGGCGATGTACATGATGTCGTATTTGTCGCACAGGGCGCGCACGCCCTGCAGGTACTCCTTCGAGGGGACCATGATGCCGGCGGTGCCGGGGATGGTCTCGAGGACGATCGCGGCGATGGTCGGCGGGCCCTCGAGCTCGATGGTGCGCTCGAGGTGGTTCAGGGCGCGCTCGGTCTCCTCCGCCTCGGTGGCGGCGTTGAATTCCGAGCGGTAGAGGAACGGGCCGAAGAAGTGGACGACGCCGGAGTCGCCGTAGTCGTTGGCCCACCGGCGCGGGTCGCCGGTGACGTTGATGGCCGTCTGCGTCCCGCCGTGGTACGACCGGTACCGGGACAGGACCTTGCGCTTGCCGGTGTGCAGGCGGGCCATCCGGATGGCGTGTTCGTTGGCGTCGGCGCCGCCGTTGGTGAAGAACACGTGGTCGAGGCCGCCGGGAGTCCGCTCGGTGATGAGCCGGGCGGCCTCGGACCGGGCGGCGTTGACGTGGGCGGGGCTGATCGTGCACAGCAGGTCGGCCTGGTCCTTGATCGCCTGGACCACTTTCGGATGCTGGTGGCCGATGTTCGTGTTGACCAGCTGTGAGGAGAAGTCGAGGAACGGCTGCCCCTCACCGTCGTAGACGTAGGAGCCCTGGGCGCGGGAGACGGTCATCGGGTCGAGCTTCTGCTGGGCCGACCAGGAGTGGAAGACATGGGCCCGGTCGAGTTCGTACGCTCGTGCGGATTCGTCCTTGATCGCTGCGATCTCGGCGTCACTGAGGTGGTGCATATCCGGCCATCCTTTCGCCAACGGAGAGATGACGGGCGCGCAAGGCGCCTCTCCTGCTCATCGTACGCCAGCGGGCACCGCCTGTGGCCGGGGCCGGGTTCGGTAGGGTGAGGGCATGCCGTATCGGACCATCGCAGACGCAGCGGAAGCCGAGATCGAGATCAAGCGGTCGCGATTCATCGGCCTCGTCGCCCCGGTCGGCAGCGAGGACGAGGCCCGTGAGGTCATCGCCGCCCGCAGATCGGCCCACCCCAAGGCGCGGCATCACTGCACGGCGTTCGTCCTCGATCCCGATTCCCGCACCCGGCGGTTCAGCGACGACGGCGAGCCCGCAGGAACCGCGGGCGGCCCGATCCTCGACGTCCTCACCGGGCACGAGCTGACCTACGTCGTCGCAGTCGTGACGCGGTACTTCGGGGGAACCCTGCTCGGTGCGGGCGGGCTCGTGCGGGCCTACGGTCAGGCCGCCTCGGCGGCGGTGGACATGGTCCGCGTCGTGACGTGGCACGAGTTCGTCCCGGTCACCGTGGATCTTGACTACGCCCAGGCCAATGCCGTGGAGCGGGCGGCCGGGAACCGGGGGTGGAGGTGCCGGGCGGAGTACGGCGCGGCGGTGACCGTGGATGTGCTGGTGCCCGTCGCCGAGGTGGACGCCGCCCTGGCGCTGCTCGCCGACCTCACCGCGGGACGGGCGGAGCCGATCGTCGGCGACGTCGAGTGGTGCTGACTGCGCCGAGTGGCGCGGAGGCGCCGAGTGGGCGTCGTTGCGAAGCCAGCCGAGCCGGCGGAGGTCAGCCGAGTACGGAGGTCAGCCGAGTGTGGAGGTCAGTCGAGTGCGGCGATCTTCGCGACCTGCGCGTTGGTGAGCATGACGAGGTCCTCGGGTCGGATCTCGATCTCCAGTCCGCGGCGGCCTGCGGAGACGAAGACGGAGGAATGCTCGAGTGCGGTCCGGTCGATGACGACCGGGACGGCATTGCGCTGGCCGAACGGTGAGACCCCACCGACCGGATAGCCCGTCCGGCGCTCGGTTTCGGCGACGCCTGCCAACTGGGCCTTCTTCGCGTTGCGCGCAGAGGCCAGGGCCTTGAGGTCGAGCTGACCGGACACCGGGACGAGCGCTGTCACCGGTTCCCCGTCGACCTGGATCATGAGGGTCTTGAAGACTCGGTCGGAGCCGACCCCGAGCTTGTCCGCTGCTTCGGAACCATAGCGACGGGTGCTGGGGTCGTGGTCGAAACTGTGCAGGGAGTAGTCGATCCCCGCCAGGTTGAGAACACGCACCGCCGGGGTAGCTGCGCTGGTCGTTCTGGATGCGACTGTCATATAGGGGTCGTGCCTCCTGTCCGCACTCGGCGCATCTGCTTCGCACTGCGAGGCATGTGAGCTTCGATACGGACGGAACGTAGTTTCGAATGCTGTGGGTACCTAGCCACAATAGGCGAAATGCGCGCGCGAACGCCAATCTTTGCGCCGTCTGTCGACCGTTCGGTAACGCGAAGAGCGTCGATTCCGCCGCAGTCGACAGCGCGACCCGAGCATGAGCACCACGCGAGGGCAGCCGACCGCATCAGCCCAGGTCGCACTGCCCCTGGCCGCGGAAGCAGCACAGACCGGTCTCGGGCACAGCAGGAAACCGGACGCGCTCGCGGGTGCACCGGGCCCGCGTCGACGGAGCTCGCCGCGGGTCCGGGCTGAGGACAGGCACCTTGCCAGACGCATGGCGTCGGACGGAGCCTCGCGCTGCGGGCCGGTGCATGGTGCCGGACGGCGATTCCCGCCGCGGGCTCGATGCAGGTGTCGGACGGAGTCCTGCCCCGGGAGCCTCGCGCTCAGCCCCAGCCGATCTCGTGGAGCCGGTCGTCGTCGATTCCGTAGAAGTGGGCGATCTCGTGGACGATCGTGATGACGATCTCGCGCCGGAGATGCTCTCGATCCTCGGCGAAGGCGATGAGGTTGTTGCGGTAGAGGAAGATGGTGTCGGGAAGTTCGAAGCCGGCCTGCCCTCTCTCCCCCACCGGGGTGCCCTCGTACAGCCCCAGCAGAGAGGTGTTGCCGTCCTCGGGTTCGTCCTCGATGAAGAGAGCGACGTTGTCGAGTTCATCCGTGACGCCCGCGGGAAGATCGTTGAGAGCGGCTTCGAGGATCGCCTCGAACTCTTCTTCACTGAGGTGTTCCATGCCGCCACTCTAACCGCTGCCCCGGCCTCGCCCCCGTGCGCGGTCACAGTTGCCACGGAGGCGAAATGTGAGGCGCGACACGCGATCTCACTTTGCATTCATCGAAAAGATTGGGATAAGCTTAACGTCGTTGCCCAGGGAGGACCCGGGGGAACCGAAGGCCCCCATCGTCTAGTGGCCTAGGACACCGCCCTTTCACGGCGGCGACACGGGTTCGAATCCCGTTGGGGGTACGATACAGGATCGAGAGATCGTGGATCACAAGCAAGGCCCTGTAGCGCAGTTGGTTAGCGCGCCGCCCTGTCACGGCGGAGGTCGCGGGTTCGAGTCCCGTCAGGGTCGCGGAGCACAAGGCTCTTCCTCGGAAGAGCCTTTGTTTCTCCCGACTCGTCTTGGCGAGTCAGCAGTTCGGCTCTGTAGCTCAGTTGGTAGAGCGTTCGACTGAAAATCGAAAGGTCACCGGATCGACGCCGGTCGGAGCCACCAGATGGGAGCCCTCGGATTTCCGAGGGCTCCTCTCGTTCGCAGGGCATTCGGTCTGCTGCGGTCAATGCCAGTCATTGCCGCGGCCGACCGGGTGGCCCTGCGATGCCAGGCCCTGTAGCGCAGTTGGTTAGCGCGCCGCCCTGTCACGGCGGAGGTCGCGGGTTCGAGTCCCGTCAGGGTCGCCACTGTCCAAATGCCGCGAGATCGATCGATCTCGCGGCATTTCTCTTTTCCGGCCCCGACGCGGCGCCGGTGCCGCAACTGCGGCACGAAGTCCTTCTGCCGGGACCCACGACCCCATGCAACAATGAGGTTCCGACCACGCCCGGCCGACAGGCCGGCACCGATCGATGACAGCAGAGGAGCGACCATGACCGAGAACCCCATGGACCCGATGGACGTGCAGGGCGATCCCGACGTCGAAGAACCCTACGTCGAGCCCGGTGCCGAAGGGCCGGTCGGGACCGGAATCGAAGGCGCGGACGACGCGCTCCTTGAAGACACGGACTCGGCCGAGGGTGACCCGGAGATGATCGACGACAATGCTCCCGGCGTGCCGGATGAGCTGTCCGTGGACGAGACGTCTGCCGCCGAACAGGGCAATCGGGACGGCGATGAGATGACCTCCGACGGGGAGGACGAGGCAGAAGTCGCCGAGCTCGCTGGCGACGACCTCAATGTCGACGCCCTGGCCGACGACGACATCGAGGATGTCGACGTCATCGACGGCATGCCCGAGGTCATCGACGACGAGTACTGACCAACCCCTGCCCTCGAAGGCCGACGCGAGCTCGTGTGAAGCGAGGTCCGCTGACCCGGGGCAGCGGGATGAATCGACCGCGAGCGGCCGACGACGCACCGAGGACCCCCACCTGATGTGAGGGTCCTCGGCTGTTTCAGCGCCTCCTCGGCGGAGTGTGCGGGATTGAGTCGTCAAGATTTTCTTGACACCCGCCTTCGTGTCAACCTAACCTTGACACATGACTTCATTCACGTTCTACGGAATCACCGAAGACCGACCCTCGACCCGGTGGAAAGCCCTGTTCGACAGCGTGTGGCCCGCCTACCGTGCCTGGTACCTCCAAGACGGCGACTGGGCCCGACCAGACCTGGAGACCGCAGGGGCCAGACTCCGCGAGCACATGCCCGAGCTGGTCCCCACCTGGAGACGACTCGTCGACCTCGCCGGCGGCGATGAGACGGCCGCCCGTATGCTCACCCTCTGGAATCCGCCCCGCTTCCTGCCCGGTTGCTCCCAAGTCGCCCTCAGCGCCCCCGAGCCTGCACTGCTGCGCAACTACGACTACGGGCTCGAGCTGTTCGAGCGCGTGCACAGCTCAACCCGGTACGGGTCGCGCCGGGTGATCGGCACCTCGGACTGCCTGTGGGGACTCCTCGACGGGATGAATGAGGACGGGCTCGCTGTGTCGCTCGCCTTCGGCGGACGTCCCGGGGACGGTGACGGATTCGCCGCTCCCCTGGTCGTGCGCTTCCTCCTCGAGGTGGCGGGCGACGTCCCGGAGGCACTGCGCCGACTCGAGACGATTCCGGTCTCGATGTACTACAACCTCACCATGGTCGACGCCGAGGGGAGGTCCGTGACCGCCTACGTCGGTCCCGGAATGGCACCCGAGGTCACCGACCATCCCGTCGCGACCAACCACCGCGGACGCCGCCCCGACTTCCCCGATCACGCCCGGCGCTTCCGCAGCGTCGAACGACAGGACCAGCTCTCCGCGGCCGTGGACCGGGGGTGCGGTGTTGCGGAGATGGCCGAGGAGATGCTGAGCCCGGGAGTCTTCAGCGGCGACTACGCCCATGCCTTCGGCACCCTGTACACTGCGATCTACCGACCCCTGCGCGGCGAGGTCGAATACCGATGGCGCTCCCGCAGCTGGACCCGAAGCCTCACCTCTACCGAGGAGATGATCATCGTGAGCCTCGACGAGCCCGCCCCCGAACCGATCGACCTGGGAAGGGATCAGGGATCGACCCCGAACTCCGTCGGCACGGCCCCCGATTCGACCGGCACCGAGGCGACGGCCGATTCGACCGGCGCCGGACCGAACGGAATCGACTCCGTCGCCGAGCTCGTCGCAACCGCTCGGCGAGCGGTCCACGATCTCGCGCACTCACCGGATCCCGCCGCGTTCTCGGCGCTCATCGATCTCTCCGCGGAGGTCGGCGAGGCGCTGGGCACCAGTGCCCGCCTGCTCGCCGAGCAGAACTCCTGGGCACGGGTGGCCGAGATCGCCGATGTCAGCCGGCAGGCCGCGTGGCAGCGCTGGCGCTGAGCCCAGTACGACCGACCCGACCTTCGCGTGGTCGCAGGCGCGGCAGAGCGGAGAACCCGGATCCGCCGTCAGCTGAACACCGGGTCGAACGTCAACGGAGGGCCTGGATCGGCCGTCAGCTGAACACCGGGTCGAGCGTCAGCGGAAGGCCTGCTCGCCGGTGATGTGGCGACCGAGGATGAGCGTGTGGACCTCATCCGTGCCCTCGTAGGTGCGCACGGACTCGAGGTTGTTCGCGTGCCGCAGGGGCGAGTGCTCGAGGGTGATCCCGTTGCCGCCGAGCATCGTCCTGGCCTCCCGGCAGATGGCGATCGCCTCCCGGCAGTTGTTGAGCTTGCCCACCGAGATCTGCACGGGATCCAGGGTCCCTGCGTCCTTGAGTCGTCCGGTCCGCTCGGCGATGAGGATGCCCTTCTGGATCTCGAGTGCCATATCGACGAGCTTCTCCTGGCTGAGCTGGTAGCCGGCCAGCGGCTTGTCGAACTGCATCCGCTCCTGTGAGTACCGCAGGGCCACCTCGAAGGAGTCGCGGGCGGCGCCCATCGCGCCCCACATTATCCCGTACCGGGCCTCGTTGAGGCAGGAGAACGGCCCTTTCAGGCCGGCGGCATCGGGCAGGATCGCCTCGGCGGGAAGCCTGACCTCGTCGAGGGTGATGTCGCATTGGATCGAGGCCCGCATCGACAGCTTCGGTTCGATCGGGGTCGCACTGAAGCCCGCGCTGTCGGTGGGAACGATGAACCCTCGGATCCCCTCGGCGGTCGAGGCCCAGATGATCGCGATGTCGGCGATCGAGGCGAGTCCGATCCACCTCTTCGTCCCGGTCAGCGTCCACGAGCCGTCGGCGCTGCGGTGTGCGGTGGTGGCCATCGAGGACGGGTCGGATCCGGCGGTGGGCTCGGTCAGGCCGAAGCAGCCGATGATCTCCCCCTTCGCCATCCCCGGCAGGTACGTCGTCTTCTGCTCCTCCGATCCGAACTTGTGGATCGCCGACATCGCCAGCGACCCCTGGACGGACACGAAGGTGCGGATGCCGGAGTCCCCGGCCTCGAGCTCGAGCGCGGCGAGGCCGTATTCGACGGCCGAGCGTCCCGGACAGCCATAGCCCTCGAGGTGCATGCCGAGCAGTCCCAGCTCCCCCATCTCGGGGACGAGGTCGACGGGGAAGACCGCGTTCTCGTACCACTCGGCGATGTTCGGCCGGATCCGGGCGTCGACGAAGTCGCGCACGGTGTCCCGGAACTCTCGCTCGGAGTCCGAGAACAGCCCGTCGAGGTCGAGGAGGTCGGAGGGGTTGCCGGTGGTGGTCATCGGTGGGCTCCTGTCAGCGCTCTCGCGCAAGGATCGGTCGTGGTCTGGGAGTCAGCTTCCCACTCCGATCAAGACAAGTCCAATGCCCAATCCAGTCGGTATTATTGGCATATTCTTATCAATCCGACGAGGAAGGCCGGACACATGGATCTGCGCCACTTCTCCGCGTTCATCGCGGTCGCCGAAGAGCTCCACTTCGGCCGTGCCGCCGAGAAGCTCCAGATCGCCCAGCCGGCCCTGAGTCAGATGATCCGGTCCCTGGAGAGGGAATTGGGGGTGGCGCTGTTCGAGCGGACCACGCGCCGGGTCCGGCTCACGGCGTCCGGAGAAGCCCTGCTCGAGCCCTCTCGATCCATTCAGGCGCAGGTGGCGGGTGCCAGGCGCATCGCCCGGGCCGCCCAGCAGGGTGTCGTCGGGCGGGTCCAGTTCGGCTTCGGCGGCTCGAGCGGCTATTCCATCCTCTCCCTCCTCGCCCGCGAGGTCGCCCGGCGCCAGCCCGGCATCGAGCTCGTGCTGCGTCCCCAGACCTATTCCGGCGAGGCGGCGCTGGCCGTCCGGGACGGCCTGCTCGACCTCGCGGTCATCAGTCCACCGGCCCCGGCGGGCATCGACGTCCATGTCATCCGGCAGGAACGCGTCATGCTGGCCGTTCCCGCCGACCACGAATTCGCCGGCCGGGACGAGGTGAGCATCGCCGAGCTGGCCGACCAGCCGTTCATCTCCTATGCCCCCTCGCACGGCTCACAGGTCAGGGAGGCGCTGATGCGTCTAGCCGATGAGGCCGGGTTCCTTCCGCACATCGACCAGGAGGCTCCCGACCCCTACAGCATGCTCGCGCTCGTCGGCGCGCATGTGGGCATCGCCATCGTCGTCGAGTCCTCGGATCACATCCGCATCGACGGCGTCAGCTACGTCCGGCTCGCCGAGGGGGCTGATGCGTTCCCGCTCGCCCTCGGGTGGCGGCGGAACAACCCGTCGACGGCGCTGGGACGAGTCCTCGAGATCGTGCGGGAGGTTCTGCCGGAGGCCTGAGACGCTGCGGTCCGGCGGACCGGCTCTGGTTGGAGGGGCCTGCGTGTCGATCGGTGCCCTTGTCCTCACCCGGGGACTGGACTAGCGTGAATGGACTACTTGTGTGGACCCGCCATGCTCGCTTCTGAAGGTGGTAGACGATGGCACAGAATGTCGCAGAGAAACTCATCAGCTCCCATCTCGAGTCCGGGTCGATGACCCCCGGCGAGGAGATCGCCGTGCGCATCGACCACACCCTGACGCAGGATGCAACGGGCACTCTGGTCATGCTCGAGCTCGAAGCCCTCGGCCTCGAGCGGGTGGAGACCGAGACCTCCGTGCAGTACGTCGATCACAACCTGCTGCAGACGGATGAGAAGAACTCCGAGGACCACATCTTCCTCAGGTCCGCGGCCGCCCGGTTCGGCCTGTGGTACTCCCCCGCCGGCAACGGCGTCTCCCACCCGGTCCACCAATCGCGCTTCGGCCGTCCGGGAGTGACCATGGTCGGCTCCGACTCCCACACCTGCGCGGCCGGCGCGCTGGGCATGCTCGCCGTCGGCGTCGGCGGCCTCGAGGTCGCGATGGCGATGGCCGGTGATCCTCTCTACATCGATATGCCCGAGATCATGGGGGTCGAACTCACCGGCGAGCTTCCGCCCTGGGTGTCGGCCAAGGATGTGATCCTCGAGATGCTGCGTCGGCACGGGGTCAAGGGTGGTGTCGGGCGGATCATCGAGTACTACGGTGACGGGCTGCAGACCCTCACGGCGATGGACCGCCACGTGATCGCGAACATGGGCGCCGAGCTCGGTGCGACCACCACGGTCTTCCCCGCCGACGAGGAGGTCCGCCGCTACCTCGACGCCTCCGACCGCGGTGACGACTTCACCGAGATCGTCGCCGACGAGGGTGCGACCTACGACCACCACGACGCGATCGACCTCTCGACCCTCGAACCGCTCATCGCCGCGCCCTCGTCGCCGGGCAATGTCCGCCCTGTCCGCGAATGCGCCGGGGAGGAGGTGTTCCAGGTGGTCGTCGGCTCCTCGGCGAACCCAGGACTGCGGGACTTCGCGGTGGTCGCCGAGATCCTCGACGGCGCCCAGGCGCATCGGCAGGTCTCCCTCGACATCAACCCCACCTCCCGCGAAGTCCTCGCCGACCTCATCGCCGGCGGCTGGCTGACGAAGCTCGTCGCCGCCGGGGCACGGATCCACCAGTCCGGCTGCATGGGATGCATCGGCATGGGCGAGGCACCGGCCCAGGGTCGCAACAGCCTGCGCACGATGCCGCGCAACTTCCCCGGCCGCTCGGGCACGGACGAGGACTCGGTCTGGCTGTGCTCGCCCGAAACAGCGGCGGCGGCCGCTCTCACCGGGCGGATCACCGACCCGCGGGACCTCGACATGGAATATCCGCAGGTGCGGCTGCCGGAGAGGTTCTCCGCCAACCGCTCCATGCTCATCCCACCCCTGCCGCCCGCGGAGGCACGCGAGGTGGAGCTGGTCAAGGGGTCGAACATCTCGTCCCTGCCCGATTTCGACCCGTTGCCCGAGGACATCGACCTGCCGATCGCGCTCAAGGTCGGCGACAACATCTCCACCGACGAGATCCTGCCCGCCGGCTCCCGGGTTCTGCCCTTCCGCAGCAACATCCCGAAGATCTCCGAGTTCACCTTCACCCAGGTCGATCCCACCTATGCGGAGCGGGCGGCGGCGATCGAGGGCGGTCACGCGATCATCGGCGGTGAGAACTACGGTCAGGGCTCATCGCGCGAGCATGCCGTGATCGCTCCCCGCTACCTGGGGCTGCGCGTCGTCATCGCCAAGTCCATGGCCCGCATCCACTGGCAGAACCTCGCCAACTTCGGGGTCCTGGCCCTGGAGTTCGTCGAGGATTCCGCCTACGAGTCCCTCGAGCAGGGCGATGTCCTCGAGTTCCGCAACCTGCGCGAGCAGCTCGCGAACTCCCCGACCATGACCGCCGAGGTGGACGGTCGCTCCTACGAATTCCGCCACCGGCTCTCGACCCGGCAGGTCGAGATGGTCCTCGCCGGCGGTCGCATCGCGAACCGCTGATCCGCCGATCCCCCTCGAACCGCCGCAACCGCGCCAAGGATCGCCGTGGCCCAGTGGGCCGAGGTTCGCCGTGGCCCCAGTGCGCCGAGAACCGCCGTGGTCCCGGTCGGTCGCGCCGGCCCCAGTTCGCCGCGCCGGCCCCAGTGCTGATCGCCCGTGGGGCCGATCAGCTGCGCTGGCCCCACCTACGACTGGGGCCGACGCGGCCAAGTGAGCCCGCGGCCACGCGCCTCCCGCCCGGAGACTCGCGCCACCCGAAGGCACGCGCCTGCCGACCGGAGGCTCGCGCCGATCGGAGTCTCGCGCCACCCGGAGGCTCGCGCCGAAGGGTCTTTGCCGAAATAGACTCTGGCCTGGATGAGCGCATCATGCTAGCCTGTGCAATGTCACATCTTATGCACTGCGAGCGCCTGTTCAGGCTGCCGAGGAGCGAGGACGGAGTCGTCCTCGCAGACCAACGAGCAACCACCGACCGACGAGCGAACATCGACCGACCAAACGAATAACCCGATCGAGCGAACCGACCGATCGAGCAGGCGCCGCCTCTCAGCGACCAGGGGGATCCCGACCAATCGGGATCGGCACAGGAGCCCAGTCCCCGCGCCCAGTCCCTGCCCGGCCCCGAGAATGGAACCCGATGACCGACAAGAAACCCTGGCACGGTGTCATCGTCGCCACCGCCCTGCCCTTCAAGGACGACTACTCCGTCGACTACGACGCCTATGCCGAACATGTCGCCTGGCTGGCGGAGAACGGCTGCGACGGGGTCGCCCCGAACGGCTCGCTCGGCGAGTACCAGACCCTCAGCGATGTCGAACGCGCCCAGGTCATCCGGACCGCCGTCGAGGCCAGCCCCGAGGGCTTCGCCGTCATGGCCGGCACCGGCGCCTATGGGGCTCTGCAGTCCGCGCGCTGGGCAGAGCAGGCCGCGGAAGCCGGAGCCACCTCGGTGATGCAGCTGCCGCCGAACACCTACCGGGCCGATCACGAGACCGTCAAGCACCATTACGCGACGGTGGCCAAGGTCGGCCTGCCCGTCGTCGGCTACAACAACCCGATCGACACGAAGGTCGACCTCGTGCCGGAGCTGATCGCGGACATCCACGCCGCCGGCAATATGGTCGGCGTCAAGGAATTCACCGGCGATCCCCGCCGGATCTATGAGATCAACGAGCTGGCACCGGACCTCGACATCCTCATCGGCACCGACGACACGGTGCTCGAAATCGGCATCGCCGGCGCCGTCGGCTGGGTGTCGGGCTACCCCAACGCCATCCCGCAGTCATGCGTCGAACTCTTCCGTCTGTGCACCTCGGGCACCATGGAGGACCTGGTCCGCGGGCAGGAGATCTACCGCGACCTGCATTCGCTGCTGCGCTGGGACTCGAAGACCGAGTTCGTCCAGGCGATCAAACTGTCGATGGACGTCGTCGGACGTCGGGGCGGCATCTGCCGCCCACCACGGCTGCCGCTGTCCCAGCCCATCGCCGATCGCATCGTCGCCGACACCAAGGCCGCGATGGCCAAGGGCTACGACAGGTAATCCGACTGCGACAGGCAGATCGCACCCGACCTCGAGGAGCACCATGCGCACATCTCGCGTCTTCCACGCCGTCGACTCCCACACCGAGGGGATGCCCACACGGGTGATCACCGGCGGTGTGGGGGTGATCCCGGGTGCGACGATGGCCGAGCGCCGGGCCTGGTTCCTCGCCAACTCCGATCACGTCCGGACCCTGCTGATGACCGAACCGCGCGGGCACTCCGCGATGAGCGGGGCCATCCTCCAGCCTCCGACCAGGGACGACGCGGACTGGGGCGTGCTCTACATCGAGGTCTCGGGGTGCCTGCCGATGTGCGGGCACGGCACGATCGGCGTCGCGACCGTGCTGGTAGAGACCGGCATGGTCGAGGTCACCGAGCCCGTCACGACGGTGCGACTCGATACTCCGGCCGGTCTCGTCATCGCCTCGGTGACGGTCCGGGACGGGCATGCCGAATCGGTGACGATCACGAACGTCCCCGCCTTCACCGATCGCCTCGACGCCGAGGTGGACGTCCCCGGGTACGGGACCGTGAGCTGCGATCTGGCGTTCGGTGGGAACTTCTACGCCATCGTCGACGTCGACGCGCTCGGCATCGAGTTCCGCGAGGACCGGGTCAACCGTGCCGAACTCCTCGACGCGGGACTGGCCGTCATGAGCGCGATCAACGGAACGGACGAACCCATCCACCCCGAGCGCGACGACATCCGCGGCCTTCGCCACGTCTACCTGATGGCGCCGGGCTCGACCGCGCAGAGGTCGCGTCACGCGATGGTCATCCATCCCGGCTGGTTCGACCGCTCCCCCTGCGGGACGGGGACGAGCGCGAGGATGGCCGCGCTGCACACTCGCGGAGAGCTCGCCCTCGACACCGACTTCATCAACGAGTCCTACATCGGCTCGACGTTCGTCGGGCGCCTGATCGACGAGACGACGGTGGGCGGCCGCCCCGCCGTGATCCCGACCGTGACCGGTCGTGCCTGGGTGACCGGGACGGCGCAGTACTTCCTTGATCCGACCGACCCGTTCCCCGCCGGATTCCTCGTCTGAGTATCCTGACCGGGCATTCGACGAAAGGAAATCGACGTGGCTACTCTCGTTCCCTTGGACCGTCCCCGGAACCTGCGCGAGACGGTGCTCGACACGCTCCGCTCGGCGATCATCACCGGGGAGCTGGCCGAGGGAGAGCTCGTCTCCGCGCCCACCCTCGGTGAGCAGCTGGGGGTCTCGGCCACGCCGGTGCGGGAGGCGATGATGGACCTCTCGCGTGAGGGCCTCGTCGAGACGGTGAAGAACAAAGGCTTCCGCGTCACGAAGATGACCGAGAAGGATCTCGACGATCTCACCGCGATCCGGCTGCTGCTCGAGCCCCCGGTCATGCGCCTCGTCGTCGGGCGGATCACCGAGGACGCGTTCGCCGAGCTGGAGACCCTCGCCGACGCCTGTCTCACGGGCGCGGACGAACAGGACCTCACCGAGTACCTCAGGCACGACCGTGACTTCCACGCCCTGATCCTGTCATTCGCCGACAATCGGCAGCTGACGGACCTCGCCACCTCCCTGCGCTCCCGCACCCGGCTCTACGGCATCGCCGCACTGGCCAGGGAGGGGAAACTGTCCGCCTCGGCGAGGGAGCACCACGAACTCATCCGCGTGCTCCGGGCAGGCGACGGCGCCCGTGCCGAAGAGCTGCTTGCCCACCACATCGGCCACGCCCGCTCGAGCTGGGCCACCGGCGAGGACTCGGAGGGTCACGACTGAGCCGCGCCGAATCACTCGCTGAGTCTGCCCGCACACCACACATCGACCCGGCGCCACAGACGATGTGGTGCCGGGTCGATTGCGTTCCTTCGGCCTGATCCGGCGCAGCAGATCCTGCCGGCGCAGGCGCCTGAGGGAAGAACCGGCCTGCCGGAATCAGCCTGCTGGTCCGCTCAGCGACCTCAGCCCGCGGGTGCGCAAAGAGGAATCAGCCCGCGGGTCCGCTGAGCGGAATCAGCTTGCTGAGCCAAGTCAGGCGTTGAGCTCGTTCTTGAAGTCGCGGTCATCGCCTTCGGCCTTGACCTTGTCCTCGATCGCCTGGCCGACCTCCTGGTCGATCTTCTTCCAGTACTCGAAGACCCGCGACAGGACCGGCTCGGTGACCTCACCCTTGACGCTGCCGGCGACGGTCTCGATGAGTCCCTGCCGCTCCTCCTCGGAGAAGACCTCGCGGACGAGGGTGTGGGCCTGACCGAAGTCGTCGTCCTCCTCGTGCAGCGTGTAGGCCGAACGCACGAGCTCGCCGTCGGCCTCCCAGCCGTTGGCGACCGGTCCCTGCGAGTCCTGGAAGGCACGTCCGAACGAGTTGGGCGCATAGACCGGAGCATCACCGCTGTGGTGGTACTCCATGAACCCTTCCTTGTCGTAGGAGTTGGTCGTGACGATGGGGGCGTTGACCGGCAGCTGGTTGAAGTTCGTCCCGATCCGGTGGCGCTGAGCGTCCGGGTAGGAGAACGTGCGGGCCAGGAGCATCTTGTCGGGAGACACTCCGATTCCCGGCACCGTGTTCGATGGGCTGAAGGCCGCCTGCTCGATCTGCGCGTAGTGGTTGGACGGGTTGCGGTTGAGGGTGAACCGTCCCACCTTGTGCAGCGGGTAGTCCTTGTGCGACCAGACCTTGGTCAGGTCGAACGGGTTGAACCGGTACCTCTTCGCGTCCTCGTAGGGCATGATCTGGACGCTGAAGGTCCACGACGGGAAGTCGCCGCCCTCGATCGACTCGTACAGGTCGCGGCGGTGGATGTCGGCGTCGGACCCGGCCATCTTCGCGGCTTCCTCGTTCGACATGCACTCCACGCCCTGATCGCTGTGGAAGTGATACTGCACCCAGAACCGTTCGCCGGCCCCGTTGACCCACATGTAGGTGTGGGAGGAGTAGCCGTTCATGTGGCGCCAGGTGCGAGGCAGTCCCCGTGGTCCCATGAGATAGGAGACCTGGTGGGCCGATTCGGGTGAGAGCGTCCAGAAGTCCCACTGCATGTTGTTGCTGCGCAGACCGGAGTCCGGCATGCGCTTCTGCGAGTGGATGAAGTCGGCGAACTTCATCGGGTCGCGGACGAAGAAGATGGGGGTGTTGTTGCCCACCATGTCGTAGTTGCCGTCTTCGGTGTAGAACTTCAGGGCGAATCCGCGCACGTCGCGCCAGGAGTCGGGGGAGCCGAGCTCACCGGCGACGGTGGAGAAGCGGGCGAGCATCGGGGTCTTGACGCCGGGCTGCAGGAACTTCGCGTTCGTGTAGCTCGAGACGTCCTCGAGAACCTCGAATTCGCCGAAGGCGCCCGAACCCTTGGCGTGCGGGCTGCGCTCGGGGATGCGTTCCCGGTCGAAGCGCGCGAGCTTCTCGACGAGGGCGACGTCGTGGAGGAGGAGGGGTCCGTCCGGGCCCACGCTCAGCGAATGGGCGTCCGATTCCCGGGGAGCGCCGGATTCCGTGGTCGACGGCTTCTGCGCGTCGAATCCTTGGTGCTGATGATCTGTGTGCTTCGTCATTGGTTCTCCTTCAACCGGTCGAGTGCGGAGCTCAGTGGCCATCCTCTGAGCTCCACCACCGCCGAACGAGGGATCTCCCTCACTCGACGATTGTGGATCGGGGTTTCCAGTAGTTGTTCGGGTGGCTGATTTCGAAGCCGTTCACTACGCTAGCCGTCCATTCGGTCGGCATCAAGGCAGTCTCACCTCAGCCGGCACGCCGCGACGTTCCAAGGCTCAGGCAGGGCATCAGCCCAGCTCAGCCCTCATCCGTCACCGTGGTCCCCTGGCCGACCACGGCGCTTCCCTGGCTGCCGGACTCGGAACCTCCGGATCCTGACCCGCTGCTCGCCGATCCCGAATCGGACCCCGATCCGCTTCCGCCGGACGGCGACGAGGAACCGGATGAGCTCGATCCGTCGGACGTGCCCGTCTGGGCTCCGGAATCGGTGGATCCGCTGCTGCTCGAGCTCGACGAGTCGGTGCCCGTGCTCGTCCCGTCGCTGCTCGTGCCGTCGGTGGTGGTGCTGTCGCTGGTCGTGGCACCGGTGTCGGTGCCCTGGCTCGTCTGCTCCTCGGGCCCGGTCCCGGAACCGGATTCCCCCGCCGAGGTGGACCCGCGGTCGCCACTGGAGCCCTGCTGCCGAACCGGGTCCTCGCCGACTCGGGAACCGTCCTCCCCTGAGGTCGACCCTGAGCCCGAACTGCCGGCGCCGCCCGAATCCTCCACCTCGCCTGAGTCCGCGGCCGAGGTGCCGGTGACCGACCGGGAGATCTGCGAGGTGCCCGGGGAGATGTCGGCGTCGGTGAAGGACTCCGCCGCGATCACGATGCCCAGACCCACTCCGAAGGTCGCCACGCCGATGGCGACCGGGTAGAGCACGCGCTTGCGGCGCAGCTTCTGCAGCCATGTCCGCGGCTCCTGCTCGTCTTCGGCTGTGGTCGAATCCTCCACCGAGGTGATGCTCTCGGCGCCGCCCGCCGGGGTGATGCTCTCGGCACCGCCCGCCGAGGCGGTCCTCGCCGTCACGTCAGAGCCGCCATCCGTTCCCGTACCGGGTCGTCGGAACGTTGAGCCTTTCACGAGGGAGACGAGCGGTTTGCCGTCCTTGATGCTGGCGGGGGCGACCTTGACCGCCGGCGCCAGCTTGCTGCCGACGACCTTGACCTTCTCTTTCCCCTTGTCGAGGCTCTTGCTGTAGATCGTCACCGCCACAGCGGTGATGATGCTGGCCGCGGCAGCGCCCATGACAGTTCCGGCCACGCCCAGCTGACCGCCGATGACCGAGGAGGTGGCAGCGGCGCCGGCGCCGGCGAGGAGCTGAGTGATCGAGAGGCCGCCCTCGCCCTTCCTCTTCTTCTCCTCGTCACCGTCGTCCGTGCCCTGGGCGTCTGCGCCCTCGTTGCCTGCATCCTGGTCGCCGTCGGTACGACCCGAACCGTAGACCGCCGGGTCCTCCGTTGCATGCTGTGATGCATCAGTGGCGGCCGCTGCCACGGGAGCGGTCGGGGTCGCTCTGACGACTGGTGGCACGAGCCCGTCCGGGGCCACGACGGTGTCGTGGCCTGCGGTCAGGTCTCTGTTCGAGCGGGGTGGGTTCGGGCGTGTGACGGGGGCGCTCGTGTAGGCCGCCGCCAGCTCCTCCGTGATCAGCGGCAGCGCCTGGGAGGGCTGAAGCGCGCCTTCGACGGGGCCCGAATCGCGAGTCGGCGCTCCGGGTGCATCGTCGGATGAAGGGGCACTGCCGCCGGGGGCCGCGTGTCCGCCTTTGGACGGAAATGACTGAGATGAGATGTCATGTTTCAAAGCCAAGGTTCCTCCAAAAACTTCTGACTGACTTCAGTATCGTCCGCCCGTTTTCGGGTTGCCTGATGGGACTGCCACCAGTCTGTGAAAGCACTGATAGGGAAAGCGAGCGATACACACCTCACCAGGAGAAACGAAGGAAAATGTCACCCCGGTCACAACCAGATCTCACGGTTCCCCCAGGCTGCCGAGAAGCTGAGAGGAAAGGGTGTGCGTGAGTCAACGACGGTCCCCGCCGCCGCGGCTCGTCAGGCCAAGGCGGAGGACGTCTCGGGCGCCCCTTCCCGTCCTGCGAGTGCCACTCGAGCGCCACTTCAGGCCGCCCGTGAGTGTCGCGTCAGTCGCTCAGGTAGGCCACGCCGAGGCCGGCGGGAAGGGCCTCTCCCGCGTCGAGGTGCAGGAGTTGGAATCGGGGGTGTTCGATGGTCTCCTCCAGGGTCACGGCGAACCGCTCGCGATCATGGAATTCGGCAGGCGGGTCCATCACCATCACCATCGCTGGCGCAGGCGCTGACGCGGGCGCCGGCGCTGGCGCCGAGGCGAGTGTCCCCGACCTGCTGCCGGCGTCCTCGGCGACCATCAGGTTGAGAGCGAAGCACGGTACGGGCAGGTCGACGAGGCTGACGTCCTGGTCCCCGCCGAAGCGCGCGGGTTCGGCCCGGGTCACGCGGTGGACGCGGCCGTCGATCTCCAAGGCCACTTCGGCGCCGACGGGCAGGAAGGTGCGCGCCATTCCCGGCAGGGAGGAGAACGGCCCGGTTCTCTCCAACCTGGCCACGCTCAACCGCCATGGTCGCAGTCCCGGAGTGAGCTGCTCAGACTCGGTGAGAGAGATCAGTTCCGTCGTCTCCCCGGCACCGTTGGCCCAGGGCACAGGCGGGATCTCGTCGAAGGTCTTGAGGGCGCGCATGCCCTCACTGTAGCCGCTCGACTCGGCGGTGGAGCGGCTGCAGGAGCGGCGAGAGCGGCCGGGCCGCGCCGGCCCGCTCACTTATCGACGCTGGGTCAGGAGGCGAACCCCTGTGTCAGGTGGGCGAGTCGGCCTCAGCAGCCCGAGTCTGTGTCAGGAGGCGGAGTCGGCGCAGAGGCAGAAGGGGTGACCGGCGGGATCGAGGAAGACCCGGAAGCTCTCGCCCGGCTGGAACTCGGCCTTGCCGGCGCCGAGTTCGAGCACCGCCGTCTCGGCCTGGTCGAGGTCGTCGACGACGACGTCGATGTGCATCTGCTGCGGATGAGTCTGGCTCGGCCAGCTGGGCGCGTGGTAGTCCTCGACCTGCTGGAAGCAGATCGGGGGCCAGGAGTCAGAGGTGATCTCCACCCAGCTCTCGTCGCCGGCGTCGACCTTGACTTCCCAGTCGAGCATCTTCGCGTAGAACTGTGCCAGCTCAACGGCGTCGGGGGCATCGAGGACGATGATGGGCTGCTTTGCGATAGGCATGTCTGTGAGTCTACGCCGGGATCGGACCGGTTTGAAGAGGCTGATCAGGTGCCATGACCGCCTAGACTGGCCCCATGAGTTCTCCCGAGGTTGATGTCGTCGTCGTCGGTTCCGGACCCAATGGCATGGCCGCCGCTGTCACCATGGCGCGTGCCGGACTCTCCGTCCAGGTGTTCGAGGCCCAGCCCACGATCGGCGGCGGGGCGCGCACCCTCGACCTCGGGCTCGCCCCCGGCATCACCCACGACATCTGCTCGGCCGTCCACCCCCTCGCGATCGCCAGCCCCTTCTTCGTCGACTTCGACCTGCCCGCCCGTGGCCTCGAGCTGACGACCCCGGAGGTCTCCTACGCCCAGCCCCTCGAGGGCCGGCCGGCCGCGCTGGCGTTCCACGACCTCGAGGCCACGGTCGACCACCTCGGCGCGGCCGGGCCCGAATGGCGCCGCTTCTTCGCTCCGCTCCTCGACCGGGTCGACGACGCGATCTGGCTGTCGCTCGGCGACAAACGATCGGTGCCCGAGACCCTGCGCGATGTCCGGGGCATCGCCAACGTCGTCCAGTTCGGCCTCCGGCTGCTGTCGCAGGCCGGTCCCGCCTGGAACGTTCCGCTCTCCCACGAGACCAGCCAGGCCCTGTTCACGGGTGTGGCCGCGCACGCGATCGGGGCCCTGCCGAGCATGGGCACCGCCGCCACCGCGACGATGCTCTCGACACTCGCCCACGCCGGCGGCTGGCCCTCCCCCGTCGGCGGGTCCCAGTCGATCATCGATCTCCTGGTCGCCGACCTCGAAGCCCATGGCGGCACCGTCACGACCGACGCGCGCGTCGGTCGCATCGCCGACCTGCCCGCCGCCCGCAGCTACCTGCTCGACACCTCGGCGCTGGGTGCCGCGCAGATCTTCACCGGGCACCTCCCGCCCCGCGTCGACAAGGCACTGAGGTCCTTCCCCCAGGGCAACGCCGCGGCCAAGGTCGACTTCGTCCTCAACGGTCCCGTCCCCTGGTCCGATCCGGACATCACCCGCGCCGGGACCATCCATGTGGGAGGAACGCGAGCGCAGATGGCCGCCGCCGAGGCGGACGTCGCGGCCGGACGGATGCCCCGCCATCCGCTCACGCTCGTCTCCGATCCGACGGTCTTCGACCCGAGCCGGGAGGTCGACGGTCTGCGTCCCCTGTGGACGTACTGCCACGTTCCCTTCGACTGCCCGCTCGACCCCACCGAGTACATCACCCGGCAGCTGGAGCGTTTCGCCCCGGGATTCCGCGACACGATCGTCGCCTCCCAGGCGATTCCGGCGTCCGAGATGGCCGCCCACAATCAGAACTACATCGGCGGCGACATCGCCTCAGGAGTGGTCTCCTTCTACCGGATGATGGCCCGGCCGCGGCTGGCCTGGAACGACTACAGCCTCGGCATTCCCGGAGCCTACCTGTGCTCCTCGGCGACGCCGCCGGCTCCCGGTGTGCACGGGATGAACGGGTGGTTCGCCGCCCGCCGCGCGCTGAAGAACGAGTTCGGGATCGGCCAGGCGCCGAGCCTGGCGCCCTGATCCTGCCGGTCCCTCTACTGGTCCGCCCCCTCCGCTGGCCCGTCCCCGTTCGCCTGACCTGGTCTGACTCCGTCCGGCCTTGATCACCGTCCGCCAGACCTGCCCCCGTCCGCCTGACCCAGCAGCAGAAAGCGTCCCCATGAGTCAGTTCCCCGACCACCGCTTCCCACCGATGCCCCAGCACCGCCCCTCGGTTCCTCCCACAGCAGCCCCTCCAGCCGCTGCACCTCCGGCTTCTGCATCTCCTCCGCCCGCACCACCTGCCTCCGCACCGCCTCGGGCCTTCGCTCCCGATCTCGCCCGCGGCTTCATGCTCTGCCTCATCGCGATCGCGAATGTGTCCGTCTATCTCTGGGGTTCCTTCGACGAGACGTCGTTGTCGCCTCACCCCACCGGCGGCTCGGCGCTCGACACCGTCCTGTCGGTGCTCGCGATCCTCTTCGTCGACGGGCGCATCTACCCGATGTTCGCCTTCCTCTTCGGCTACGGGATGGTCCAGTTCTCCCGCAGCCGCCAGGGCAGGGGTGATCGGCCGGCAGATATCTCCCGCATGCTCGTGCGCCGCAATCTGTGGCTCATCGCCTTCGGGTTCCTCCACGCTCTGCTCCTGTTCGGCGGGGACATCCTCGGCGCCTACGGGCTGGCTGGCCTCGTGCTGGGCTACGCGGTCCTGCGCGGGTCGGACCGTGCCGTGAAGATCGCAGCCTGGATCCTCGCCGGACTCGTCGCGGCGTTCGCGGTCCTCCAGTTCCTGTCGGCGCTCCTGCTGGCCTGGGCCGGCACTTCGGAGTCGGGGGCCGATCAGATGCCCGAGGGCGGGGAGCTCTGGGACTTCACGCGGAACATCGGCACCCTGGGCAATGGCGAGGACAGCTACCTGCTGGCTCTCGCGATCCGAGTCGGGATGTGGTTCGTCAGTTCGATCATGGCCAATGTCGCACTCGCCGTGCCCCTGTGCGTCCTCCTCGGCGGACTGGCCGCGCGACACCTGTGGATCGAAGTCGGTCCCGCCCGGCCCCGGCCCGGACTCGGGCTCGTCGGCGGAATTGGGATCGCCGTCGGCGTCATCGGGGCGATCCCGCAGGCTCTGCAGTTCCTCGGACTGATCTCGGCCGAGGCCCTGGCCCCGTTCGCATTCCTCGGCCTCAACCAGTTCACCGGCATCGCGGCGGGCATCGGCTACGCCGCCCTGTTCGGCCTCATCGGCACCCGTCTCCAGCAGCGACCGCCCGCATTTCTGCTGCCCGTGGCCTACGTCGGCAAGCGCTCGTTGAGCTTCTACCTGCTGCAGTCTGTCGTCTTCGCCCCACTGCTCGCCGCATGGTGCCTCGGCCTCGGCGAGAACTGGTCGACCACCTCGGCGTACCTCCTCGCCCTCGGAGTCTGGGCCGTGTCCCTGCTGCTGGCGTGGTTGATGGAGAAGGTCGGTCACAGAGGCCCGGCCGAGGTGGTCCTCCGCAGGCTCACCTATGGTCGTCGGGCGTGAGCAGGGACACTCAGTCGTCTCTGAGCGCCGCGTGCGCATGTGAGCAGTCGCTTGCTCACATCTTCGTCTGCAGAATCTCTCCGAGCCGGGTCAGCGCATCGACCATCGCGGCATCCGACTGCCCGGAGTAGCTGAACCGGGCGAAGTTGCTTCGCTCCTCGGTGGGGAAGAACGATCCGCCCGGCACGTAGGCGACCCGCGCCTCGGGAAGGGCGTGCTCGGCCATGAACGCGGTCGAGTCGAAGCCGTCGGGGAACGTCACCCACGTGAACAGGCCGCCGTCGGGCCTGGTCACGTCCACCTCGGCGGGGAACGTGTTCGCCATCGTCGTGACCATGAGGTCGCGCTTCTGCCGGTAGACGATGCGCGCCCGGGCGATGTGCGCGTCGATGTCGAAGCCCTCGAGGAACCGGGTCACGGCGGTCATGTTCAGCGTGCTCGACTGGGTGTCGGCGGCGAGCTTGAGCAGTCCGAGCTTCTCCAGGATCTCCGGTTCCGCGCTCACCCAGCCCATCCGCACCCCTGGGGCCAGGATCTTCGAGAAGCTGCCGAGGTGGATGACCCGGTTCTCGGTGTCGAGGGATCGCAGGGTCGGCAGCTGCTCGCCTTCGAAGCGCAGGTCGCGGTACGGCGAGTCCTCGAGCACGAGCACGTCGAATTCGTTGGCCAATTCGATGATCCGCTGTCGCCGTTCGCGGCTGAGCGTCACGCCGGTGGGGTTCTGGAAGTCGGGGATGACGTAGATGAACTTGACGTCGTCCCTCGTTCGCAGCGTCTCCTCGAGTGCCTCGACGTCCATGCCATCCTCGTCGATGTCGACGGCCGCGTATTCGGGCTGATAGGGGTTGAAGGCGATGAGCGCACCGAGGAAAGTGGGGTTCTCGGTGACGATGACGTCGCCGGGGTCGACGAGCAGCTTGGCGACCAGATCCAGGCCCTGCTGCGCCCCTTGGAGGACGAGGATCTCGTCGGCGTCGGCAGGTGTTCCGCCGTTGCACATCCGCTTGGCGATCTGGGCCCGCATCCCGGGCAGGCCCGCCGAGGCGGTGTACTGCAGTGCGGTCGCGCTCTCCTTGGCGAAGATGTCGGCGAACACCTGCTGCAGTTCGACAGTGGGGAAGAGCGCAGGGTCGGGATAGCCGCCCCCGAAGGAGGTGATCGAGGGGTCGTCGCCGTACTTGAGCAGGTCACGAATGGCGGACGGCTGGACCCGAGCAATGCGATCGGCGAACTTCGACGACACTTCTCCCCCTCAGAATGGTGCGGGCCGGCAAGACCTGTCGTGACACCTGTCGTGACGGGCGGCGCCGGTGATGATGGACAGAGCCTAACGGGTCTCGAACGGACGCGCGCAGGGCGTCCGAGGCGGGCGTCCGAGCCGGGAGTCCGCGCCGGGCGTCCGCGCCGGGCGTTCCCTCCGGGACGGAGGCGTCGGGGGTCCGCGCCGGGCATCCCCTCCGGGACGGATGCGTCGGGGACGGCTGCGCGTGAGGCGTCCGTGCAGGGACGCGGTCCCTGTCCTCAGATCACCGGTCGTCGAGTTCCTCGCCCATTCCCGGCAGGGAGTAACCCCGGCCCTCGCTCCACTCGATGTCGATGTCGTCGAGGTGGACCGTCCACTCGGCGTCGGGAAGCACCCGGCGCAGGTCGGTGAGGGCATGGCACCAGTGCGCGATCGAGGTCATCATCTCGTCCGGTTCCGGGGAGATCTTCGTCGAGCCGTTGAGCACCTCCTCGGCGTCGCCGTCACCGCTGCAGTAGAAGCAGAGTTCCTCGTAGTCGAAGGGAAACGACTCGTTGCATCGGTTGACCACCTCGGCGACCCGCTCCTCCTCGAACCTGGTCAGCGGAGTGGAGCGAACGGCGCGGTAATAGATCGACGTCGACATGGCGGAGTGCAGTTCAGGACGCGGCGGTTGCTGCCGGCACTGCCCGGAACCGCTTCGGCACGAGCTTCTCCAGCGGCAGGAACGCCGCCCAGCAGATCACGGTCGGCAGGAAATGGATGCCCAGGGCCAGGTAGGTGAGCAGGTGGAAGACGCAGAAGAAGACGACGACGAAGTAGATCCACCGGCCCTTGACGAACAGCGCCACCGGCGAGAGCGCCTCGAAGGCCAGCGTCGCCCACTGGGCGGCGACGAGCAGGCCCGGCATCTCGAGGAACGGCTTCGACCACTCCGCGCCGCGGCGCATCAGCGCCCAGATGATCACGGCTCCGTTGGCCCAGTGCGTGATGTTGCCCGAGGCGACCCACTTCATCAGCACCGAGTAGAAGTAGGTGAGGACGACGGAGATCTGGATGACCTTGAGCGCCCACCCCGCCTTCGCCGAGGTGACCCCCACGTCCCGGAAGCGCGCGATGCCGATGGTCGGCAGGACGAGGACGGCGATGACGAGCGCCATGTGATCATGGGCGACATAGCCGTAGCCCTGGGTGTAGAACATCCAGGCGCCGAAGGTGATCGCGACGACCCACCCGCTCAGACGCTGGAGGATCCCGGCGGCGGCGAGGAGGGAGAACCCGATGATCGCGACGAGCAGGATCTGGGCCCCGAGGACGCTGACCGGGGGCAGATGGAGGAATCGCGCCAGCCACAGCGGCTGGTAGAGCTCGGGCGTCCACCCGTGGGCGATGACGTCGTTGGAGATCGTGAAGACGTCGATGATGACGAAGAGGTAGAGGAGGACCCGCAGCACCGCGACCCGCGCCAGCGGGATCTGCGGCATGAACCAGTCGAGTGCGCGATTGCGCGGCCGCGCCGCTGTCAGCACACCCATCACCGCACCTCCCAGGTCGCCAGAACCCTCTGCGTGGGCTCGCCGACGCTGATGCCGTTCTCCAGCTGGGTGGTCTCGCGGCAGAGGATCATCGCCTCGGGCTTCGGCTCATCCGGATGCAGGCGCACGTAGGAGTCGGCGAGGGTCTGCAGCAGTTCGGGGTTGGCGATGACGCGATCGAGCTGCGCCTCGACGTCGCCGCGTTCGATGCCCACGGTCGCGGTGTTGAATCCCAGCCTGCGGGGTTCGTCCTCGCCGGGGAATTGCGCGGCGATGCACGTCGAGTTGACCTGTCCGTTGAGATCCTTGGCCGTCGCGTATTGGGTCAGCGAGCCGAGCGGGAAGAAATCGTTGGTGTTGAGGAACTGCCCACACGTGAGGATGGCGAAGGCGACGACTGTGACCGTGACCCGCCAGCCGACCGACCACTTCGAGAGCGGCTTCTTCTCCACCGGCGCTGACGCTGCCGTGCCCGCCGGATCGCTCTCCCCGGCAACCGCCGCCGAGGCGATCGCGCCGGCTTTCGCGGAGCGTGGAGGCGTGGTGGTCAGAAGTCGGCGCTTCTCTGTGTGCATGCGATCTATGGGGGTCATTCTCTCGGGTCCGCGGGTACGGGACCAATCGTAGCGGTTCCCGCCTGCACGCCCTTTTCAGGAACCGCGCGCCCTGGCCTGAAGCAGCACCTCAGGAGCGCCGGGTTCGCCTCCCGGGTGCACCTCAGGAATTGAGTGTTCGTCTCCCCGGTGCACCTCAGGAGCTGCGCGCGTAGAGGTTGAGCTGCTCCCACATCGCGGCGTACTTCTGGAACGACGCCACCGCCGTCTCGGGGTCATCATTGCCGAGCGCCGTCACCCAGGAGTCGACGAGCTCGGGAGCCTCGTTGGGCCACAGGACATCACTCATCCCGCCCAGGTCGAGTTCGAGCACCGAGTTCATGTCGAAGCCGTCGACCCACTGCGCCAGCGTCGCCGTCTGCTCGACCATGTCGACAACCTTCGACTTCTCCGCGATCGTCTCCGCCGCCCACTCCATCCTCGCCGAGGCGGCCAGGATGTCCGTGCGGATCAGCACTCGCAGGCCGGAGGCGTTCTCCTCGGTGACGATCCGGTCCTCGCTCAAGGAGAAGAACAGCCACCAGGCCGGCGGCACGTCCCATGCGGCGACCCGGGTAAAGACACGGGTGTCCTTGGCCTCCTGCAGCCATTCGGCGCGACGGCTCGCCGCCCGCCTCCGGGCCGTCTTCGGCACGATGATGTCCAGCGTCGCCTTCGAGGTGTGCTCGGCCAGCGCATCCAGGGCCTCCCAGCTGCGCACGTCCTCCTGGACGGGGCAGAAGCGGTCGACGCCGTCCGGGGACTGAGACGCCGGAAGGAACAGCGGAGTGGTGCGGAACGACTCGGCGACAGGGTTCGGAGGCAGGGAGATCAAGCGTTTGTCGGCATCATGCGCGACCTGCTCTTCGACCCGAGCCCGGTTGTCTTCGACATCCTTGTCTTGCAATTCGGAATGGACGACTGTGGGTTCGAAGATCCGCAGAGAGACAAGATACTCGCGACTGTAGGACATGGGCTCAGCCTATCCAAGGTGAGAGTGCAAAATGGAACTTCCCCCTGTGAACGGGTAGGATTTAAGCGCATAGCAGAGATCTAGTCCGGGGCATCGCGCCCCACATGACGACGGAGGGGGTCACGCCAGTGGGTCGCGGCCGCGCAAAGGCAAAGCAGATCAAGGTAGCTCGGAAGCTGAAGTACTACAGCCCGGAGACCGACCTGAGTCGACTCCAGAAGGAATTGGGCGCTGATTCCCAGAAGTCCGGATCGTCTGATCCATACGATGACGAACCCGACTACTCGGAGTATGCCGAGAAGTACAACGTAGACGACGATGACGATTCCTCGCAGCACTGATCACCCCTGACCGGACGGTCACCACGACTCGCCCCCTCAGCCGATCTTCCCAAGCGGGAACAGAACGAAATCGATAGAAGGCGGAGACTTCGGTCTCCGCCTTCTGCGTGTCCCTGCCCCGACGGGCTCCTGCCGAATTGTGTGCCCCCGCCCCGACGGGCTCCTGCCGAATCGTGTGCACTTTGTGCGGTTCAGCGGCAAACTGTGCGTACCTTGTTCGGTCCTCCGGCGAAGAAACAGAACAAAGTCGGCACAATTTGCCGGGTCCGGCCCGCCTGACTCGCTCCAGCGGAGGATCGGGCCTC
The DNA here is from genome assembly GCA_031179165.1 of Brevibacterium sp. Taxonomy (GTDB): domain Bacteria; phylum Actinomycetota; class Actinomycetes; order Actinomycetales; family Brevibacteriaceae; genus Brevibacterium. Next base: position 25,998 of record JAPSIC010000002.1, on the reverse strand, counting down.
GGCCGGCCCAATCCGGCCGGACGGCCCACCGCGATCGGCCGCCCACTGCGGCCGGCCGGCTCAGCGGAGGATTGCGGCTCCGCCGTCGACGCCCTTGGCGCCCTGAACGTAGTCGGGGTTGCCGGCCAGCCCGCCGTCATCGGCCTTGACCTCTCCCAGCACCCAGGAGCCGGGGCAGGCGGCGAGGACGCTGTCGGCCGCCTCGGCGGCAGTGACGAGGACCATACCGACGCCGAGGTTCCAGGTCCTCTCCCGGTCGGCCTGCGGGACTCCGCCGAGGTCGCCGAGGACGCTGAACACGGGTGGGATCTCCCAGCTCGAGCGCGACATCTGCGCGACCAGACCGGTCGGGAGCACCCGGGCGACGTTGGCGGACAGTCCCCCGCCGGTGACGTGGGAGACCGAGTGCACCGCTGCGGGCAGGTCGGCGAACAGGGCGTTGAGTTCGGCGGTGTAGACATGCGTGGGGACGAGGAGCTCCTCCCCCAGGGTTCGCCCGAACTCCGCGACCTCACGGTCCAGGTTCCACCCCGCCTCGGCGATGATGTGCCTGACCAGGGAGTACCCGTTGGAGTGGATGCCGGAGGAGGGCAGCGCGATGAGCACGTCGCCGGCACGGACCTTCTCCGGGCCGAGCAGCTGGTCGGCGTCGACGACACCGGTGGCGGCTCCGGCGACGTCGTACTCGTCGACTCCCAGGAGGCCGGGGTGCTCGGCGGTCTCCCCGCCGACGAGGGCGACGTCGGCGCCGGCGCAGGCCTCGGCGATGCCGCGGACGATGTCGGCGATGCGTTCGGCCACGACCTTGCCGCAGGCGATGTAGTCGGTCATGAACAGCGGCTTCGCCCCGCACACGATGATGTCGTCGACGACCATTCCGACCAGGTCGTATCCGATGGTGTCGTGCTTGTCGAGGGCCTGCGCGATGGCGACCTTCGTGCCGACACCGTCGGTGGAGCTGGCCAGCAGCGGCCGGCGGAAGTCCTTGAGCACGCTGACGTCGAAGAGGCCGGCGAATCCGCCCACCCCGCCGACGACGTTGGCATTGTGGGTGGCGGCGACGGCCGACTTCATCAGTTCGACGGCCCGGTCACCGGCTTCGACGTCGACACCGGCGGCGGCGTAGGTCGTCGATCGTGGCGCGGCGGAGGGTTCCGTGGTCGGTTCGGGACTCAACTCAGCATCCTTTGTCGGCGGGGGTGTTGTTGACGGGGATCGGGTACTCGCCCGAGAAGCATGCGGTGCACAGCTTGCTCCGCTGCTGCTCGGTCGCCTCGATCATCCCGTCGAGGGAGATGTAGCCGAGCGAATCGGCGCCCAGGGACTTGCAGATCTCGTCGGTCGTCAGGCCGTTGGCGATGAGCTCGGCCCGCGTCGCGAAGTCGATCCCGTAGAAGCAGGGCCACTTGACGGGTGGCGAGGAGATCCGGATGTGGATCTCCTTGGCCCCGGCCTCGCGCAGCATCCGCACGAGCGCTCGTTGGGTGTTGCCGCGCACGATCGAGTCGTCGACGACGACGAGGCGCTTGCCGGCGATGTTCTCCCGCAGCGGGTTGAGCTTGAGCCGGATGCCCAGCTGGCGCAGGGTCTGCGAGGGCTGGATGAACGTCCGGCCGACGTAGGCGTTCTTCATCAGCCCCTGGCCGAAGGGGATGCCGGACTCCTCGGCGTAGCCGACGGCGGCTGGGGTCCCCGATTCCGGGGTGGCGATGACGAGGTCGGCGTCGACGGCGAACTCCCGGGCCAGCTGCCGGCCCATCTCGGTCCGGGCCGCGTGGACGGTCTTGCCGTTGAGGACACTGTCGGGCCGGGCCAGGTACACGTATTCGAAGACGCAGCGGGCATCGGTGGGCTCGGCGAACTTGTACGAGCGCAGGCCGTCCTCGTCGATGGCGATGATCTCGCCGGGTTCGACCTCGCGCACGTGGGAGGCGCCGACGATGTCGAGGGCCGCGGTCTCGGAGGCGACGACCCAGCCGTTCTCCAGCCGCCCCAGTGACAGGGGCCGCACGCCATGCGGATCACGTGCGGCGTAGAGGGTGTGCTCGTCCATGAACACGAGCGAGAACGCCCCCTCGACCTTGGGCAGGAGCCGCAGCGCCGCGTCGGCGAGGTTCTCGCCGTCCTCGCTGGCGAGCAGCTCCGTGATCAGCGAGGTGTCGTTGGAGGAGTCGCGGAAGGGCCGGGTGCGCATCGACTTCTGGGTCGCCGCCTCGACGACCTTGTGCGCATCGGCACGACGCTGGTCGGCCATCTCCTCGAGCGTCTCGAAGTTCGTCAGGTTGCCGTTGTGGGCGAGCGCGACGGTGCCGAAGGGGGTCGGGCCCAGGGTCGGCTGCGCGTTCTCGAACGACGGCGAACCGGTTGTCGAGTAGCGGGTGTGTCCGACCGCGATGTGTCCCTGCAGCATCTCGAGGTCCCGCTCGTGGAACACCTGGGACACGAGCCCCAGGTCGCGGTAGACCAGGATCTGCTTGCCGTTGCTGGCCGCGATCCCGGCCGATTCCTGCCCGCGGTGCTGGAGGGCGTAGAGCCCGAAGTAGGTGAGTTTAGCGGTTTCCTCGCCAGGCGCCCAGACTCCGAACACTCCACAAGCATCCTGAGGTGAACGATCCTGGGGGTCGATTTCGTGGGTCAGTCGCCCGTCTCGTCTAGCCACCGAAGAATTATCTCACATTCCCCTGAGCGTCGATCATCCCAGGGGCGGGCTCAGGCGCGTGGATCCTCGTCCGCCGAGGTGGTGCCCGGCTTCGAGGCGGAGCCCTCCTCCGCCTCGTTGGGAGCCGCACCCTCCTTGGTGGGAGCCCCGGCCTCCTCGGCAGGAGCCGCGCCCTCCTTGGTGGGAGTCCCAGCCGCCTCGGCGGGAGCCACGCCCTCCTTGATGGGAGCCTCAGCCTCCTCTGCGGGAGTCTCGCCTCTCATCTCCGCCAGGCGCCGACGCGCGACCTCCTTCGGGTCGTCGACCATGTCGATCTGAGCCTCGACCCGGTACTTCCGCTCCCGGCGCCGGCCGATCCGGTCGAGCAGGAGCGCGACGAATCCGCCGCAGAACCCACCGGCGATGGCGAGGACCAGCAGCGCCAGGCCCAGGCCCTTGCCCACGGTGTAGCCGTCGGGCATCGCCGCGGGGTCGACCGTCAGCGAGAGGATTCCGGCGACCAGGATCCCCACGATCGCACCCAGGCCGATGAACACCGAATACTTGGGGCTGCGACGGACGGTGACGTCGATCTGGTCCTTCATGATCTCCTTGGTGCCTGCCCGCCGACGCCTGCTGCGACGAGCTCAATGGTGGCGGAGCGACCGCCGATTTCGATTCGCGGACAGTCTAGTCGAGTCCGCCCCGACCGATTCCCAGCCTGGCTCCGGTCTGCGCGATCTCCGGTCTGTGCAGGCTCCGGTCTGCGGGTTCGACGAACCTGCGCCGCCGACGGAACGTCCCCGCCGACGAATCCCGTCGCGGTCCATACCCGAATGCGAGGAAGTCACTTAAGCTTGGAATCAGCAACGCTGCCGGTAGTTCATCTCACAGAGGGCGGGACATGTCTCATACGATCATCGTCGGAATCGATGGCTCCTCCAACAGCAACGGCGCGGTGCAGTGGGCCGTCAGACATGCGCAGGCGAGCTCGGCCGAGATCCGGCTCATCGCCGCGTACACGGTTCCCGGAGTCGCCATGTCCAAGTCCGACATCGTCTACCCGGTCGACTTCGATTCGGCAGTCAAGGACTCCACCCGGCAGCTCGCCGAGGCGACCGCTCAGGTCATCCGCGACGCCGGGGTCCACGTGACGACGGTGGTCGCCCCGGGAGACGCATCGGGGGTCATGGTCGAGAACTCCAAGACCGCGGACCTGGCGGTCATCGGCGCCCGCGGTCGCGGCGGCTTCCATGGTCGTCTGCTCGGATCGGTGGCTCTGGCGATGCCCGCCCACGCGCAGTGCCCGACGGTCGTCATCCCCTCGACCTGGCCCGATCGTCCCGAACCGGAGCACATCGCCCCGATCGACCTGCCCGTCCGCTCGAACGGAGCCCGGCAGTTCACCGACGCCGACAGGCGCTCCCGTCCCGACTTCTCGGGTGAGATCGTCGCCGGTGCGGATCCGTTCGAATCCGGGTCCCCCGTCCTGCGGGAAGCAGCGATTCAGGCGCGGCTCTACGAGCAGCCCCTCCACCTCGTCGGCATCACCTCGACCCACATCCTGTCCCCGGAGTGGATGCCGAGCGAGACGCACCTGCAGAAGATGTACGACGAGGCGGCCGCCCGGAGGGAGATGGAGGTCGCGACCCTGGCCGATGAGTTCCCCGACGTGGAGATCCGCTGGTCCATCTACGATGCCCCCGCCGCCGAGGTGCTGGTCAATGCCAGCTACACCGCCGATCTCATGATCATCGGCTCTCGCGGACGCGGCGGTTTCGTCGCGACCCTGCTCGGGTCGACGTCGCAGGCGGTGCTCGCCCACGCGGTGTGCCCGGTCAGGGTCGTCCGCGTCCCCCGCCGGAAGAACGCCCACCACCGCACCTCCGCCTGAGGGAGTCCTCTACAGCCGGACGACCACGGTCTTCGTCTGGGTGTACTCATCGAAGGCCTCGATGGACTTCTCGCGGCCGTAGCCGGACTTCTTGAACCCGCCGAACGGCAGCTCCACTCCCCCGCCGGCGCCGTAGGTGTTGACGAAGATCTGCCCGGCGTCCACCTCGGCGGCGAGCCGGTGCGCGCGGGACAGGTTCTGCGTCCACAGCGCCGAGACGAGACCGTACTGGGTGCCATTGGCCAGGGCGATGGCCTCGGCGTCGTCATCGAAGCGCATGGCCGCGACCACGGGACCGAACACCTCCTCCTGGGCGAGCGAGGAACCGGGTGAGACGTTGTCGACGAGGGTCGGGGCGATGAACGCGCCCCCGGCCAGGTCGTCGGCCAGCCCGTCGGGTCGGCTGCCTCCGGTGACGATCTCCGCGCCGCCGATGTCGGACAGAAACCCTGCCACCCGGGACTGCTGCTTCGCCGACACGAGGGGTCCGAGCATCGGATCGTCGAGGCCGTGTCCGATCGTCACCTCACTCATCGCGGCCGCCAGCTTCTCGATCACCTCGGCGTGGACGCGCTGGTGGACGAGGAGCCGGGAGCCGGCCGAGCAGGTCTGCCCGGCGTTCTGGATGATCGACCGGAGCAGTGACGGGATCGCCGCGTCGATGTCGGCGTCGGCGAAGACGATGTTCGCCGACTTGCCGCCGAGTTCGAGGACGGTCGGGACCACGCGGTCCGCGGCGGCATGGGCGATCGCCGACCCGGTCTGCGTCGAGCCGACGAAGCCCAGATGCGCGACGTCGGGGTGGGCAGCCAGAGCCGCACCCGCCTCGGCGCCGAGGCCCGTGACCACGTTGAACGCACCGGCGGGGAAGCCGACGGAGTGGATGAGCTCGGCCAGGCGCACCGTCGAGCGCGGGGTCTCGTCGGCGGGTTTGGCGACCGCGCAGTTGCCCGTCGACAGCGAGGTCGCGGCGGCCCGGCCGATGAGCTGCAGCGGGTAGTTCCAGGCGACGATGTGCCCGGTCACGCCGTAGGGTTCGCGGCGGGTGTAGACGTGCATGTCCTCGGCCAGCGGGATCGCGTGCCCGTAGTAGGACTCGATGGTGTGGCCGTAGAACTCGAAGTAGCGGGCGCAGACGTCGACGTCGGCATAGGCCTGGGTCAGCGGCTTGCCCGTGTCCTCGGATTCGAGTCGGGCGAGCTCGTCGCGGTGCCCGCGCACCACCTCGGCGGTGGCGACGAGGAGCCGGGAGCGCTGTTCGGGGCTGGTCCGCCTCCACTCCCGCTGCGCCTTCACCGCGGCCCTGACGGCACGGTCGACCTCGTCGGCACCGCCCCGGGACACGTCACCGAGGTGGTCGCCGGTGGCCGGGTCGATGTTGGCGTAGGTGGTCAGTGAGGGGACGTGCCGTCCCCCGATGAATGACGTGGTCTGGGTGATCTGCGGGCTCATCGCCTGCCTTCCAGTTCGGCGCTCGTGTACAGGGGGACGTAGTCGCTGAGGTCGGCGCGGGTGCCCGAGGCGTCGACGGTGCCGGCGGCCAGCGCCGAGGCGAAATCGGTCCGGCCGGTGACGAGGCTGAGCCACACCTCCGCCGAGGTCTCGACGACGTTCGGGGGTGTGCCGCGGGTGTGGCGGGGGCCGGGAATGCACTGGGTGACGCCGAAGGGCGGGACTCGGACTTCGACGCTGTTGCCCTCCGCCCGCGATGCGAGCTCCTCCAGGGTGAAGCGGACCGCGGTCGCGGTCGTCGACCGGTCCGCCGGTGCACCATCGGCATCGGCGTGGGCGACCCACAGCTCGAGCGCACTGCGGCCCTCGGCCGGGTCAATCCTTCTGCGAATCGCCATCTGACATCCTCTCGATTCTCAGTTCACATCCTCGCCGAGCACGATCTCTCCGACAATCGCCGTCCGCCCCTCGGAATCCGTTCCGCCGGTGACGGGGTCGGTGATCGCCGAGATGACCTCGGCGAGCAGCTCCGGGGTGACGCGGGGATCCTCCGCGAAGGCTCCGGCCTTCTCGAGCAGGGTGAGGGCGATGAGGCTCGTCGCCCGTGAGGACCCGTCGAGGCACTTGACCGCCACCGCATGACCCGACTTCGTCGCCATGACGATGACCCCTTCGGCGCCGCCCTTGGCGAAGACGCCGAGGCGGTCGATGACGGTGGTGTTCGGCCGGCCCTGCCCCTCGATCCCCCACGGGTGGGCGAAGACCCCATCGATGAGCGTGCGCGCCTCGGCGGCATAGGCGGTGCAGTCGGGCAGTCGCTCGTCGGTCGGGACGGAGGGGTTTGATTCGGGTTTCGGCCCGACGGGGCCGACGACGGCGCTGCCGCCGGCAGGGTCGGCGCCGGCAGGGTCAGTACCGGCAGGGTCAGCGCGGGCAATGTCTGCGGCGGTAGGGTCAGCGCCGGCATCTCCGGCACCGAGGCGGACCACGCGGCCGACGGCTCGGGCCAGGCCGGTGAGGCTGAGGGCGAACACGGGTGCTCCGCAGCCGTCGACCCCGACCGCGGCCGGGGATTCGCCGGCGAAGGCTTCGACCACCTCGGCGACCCGGCGCTGCACGGGGTGGGCGGAATCGAGGTAGGTCGCTGTGTCGGCACCGGTCGCGACGGCTGCCATGAGGAAGGCGGCATGTTTGCCGGAGCAGTTGAAGTAGAGCGGCGACTTCCCGTCCAGCTGCCGCGCTGGCGTGGCCCCGTCGGCGGTCGTCCGGACCGGGGTCGTGACCTCCTCGAACGCGCGGGCCACCAGGCTCCGACGGAACGTCCCGTCAGCGGGATGAGCGGGCGGGCATCTGAGGTCGGCGGCGCTGAGCCCGACGGAGTCGAGCATCCCCGCGACCACCTCGGCGTGGCGAGCCTCGCACCGGTGGGAGGCGGTGGCCAGGGCGGCCGAGGCTCCCGACACGCGCGCACCGAGGCTCATCGCGGCGATCGCCTGAAGCGGCTTGAGACTCGACCGGGTGAACACAGGAGATTCGGGTGCGCCCAGGCTGATCAGCGGGGAACCGCTGGGATCGAGGACCATGGCGGATCCGATGTGACGGGATTCGACGAAACCGCTGCGGACGACGGCTGCCAGTTCGACCGCCTCGGCGGGAGTGAAAGTGGATCGGCTCACGCACTCCAGCCTACGACCTTATAGGCTGGTGGTGTGAAGGTTCTTGTCATCGGTTCGGGCTCCCGCGAACACGCCCTCGTCCTCGCTCTCAGTCGTGACCCCCAGGTCGATGCGGTGATCGCCGCGCCCGGCAATCCGGGCATCGCGCAGGTCGCCCACACGCAGTCCGTCGATGCGACCGATCCGGCCGCGGTCACCGCTCTGGCGGACTCCCTCGACGTCGACCTGGTCGTCGTCGGTCCGGAGGCCCCGCTCGTCGCCGGTGTCGCCGACGCCCTGCGGGAGGCCTCGATCCCGGTCTTCGGGCCCAGCTCCGTGGCCGCGCACCTGGAAGGCTCGAAAGCGTTCGCAAAAGAGGTGATGGAGGCCGCCGGAGTGCCGACCGCCCGTGCCGTCGTCGCCCACACCCCCGTCGAGGCGGAAGCCGCCCTCTACGAGTTCGGCGCCCCGTTCGTCGTCAAGGCCGATGGCCTCGCCGCCGGCAAGGGCGTGGTCGTCACCTCCGACCGTGACGAGGCGCTGACTCACGCCACCTCCTGCCTCGAGGTCTCCGACCGGGTCGTCGTCGAGGACTACCTCGACGGGCCCGAGGTCTCCCTCTTCGTCCTCTGCGACGGGCAGCGCACGATTCCGCTGGCCCCGGCGCAGGACTTCAAACGCATCGGCAACGGCGATACCGGTCCGAACACCGGCGGCATGGGCGCCTACTCTCCCCTGCCTTGGGCCCCGGCCGGCCTGGTCGACGACATCGTCACCACCGTCGCCCAGCCCGTCGTCGACGAGATGACCCGCCGTGGCACCCCGTTCGTCGGCCTCCTCTACTGCGGTCTGGCGCTGACGTCGAAGGGTCTGCGCGTCGTCGAGTTCAATGTCCGCTTCGGCGACCCCGAGACCCAGTCCGTGCTCGCCCGCCTCCGCTCCCCGCTGGGGCAGACGCTGCTGGCCGCCGCCGAGGGCCGCCTCGACGAGGTGGGCGAACTGGAGTGGGATCCCCGCTCCTCCGTCACCGTGGTCATGGCCGCCGAGAACTATCCCGATTCGCCGCGCACCGGGGACATCATCCTCGGCCTCGACACCGCCGACGATGACGAGGACATCAGCATCCTCCACGCAGGCACGGCCTGGGCGCAGGGCCCGAGCGCCGGTCATGCGCCCGAGGACGCCGTGATCACCGGCGACATCGCCGAGGCCGGGGACGTCGTCACCGCCGGAGGGCGCGTGCTCTCGGTCGTCTCCCTCGGCGCCGACCTGGATGAGGCCCGCGAGAAGGCCTATGCGGCTGCCGCGAAGATCCGCTGGGACGGCGAGCAGCACCGCACCGACATCGCCGAGGCGGCCGCGCGCGGTGAGATCACCCTCCCCGACGTCTATGCCGCCCCGGAGGCGCCGACCCCGCAGGCACCGACCCCGCAGACGCCGACGGCGAATCCGACTGCCGGGCAAACACCGCCTGCGGATTCATCGGCCGCCGAGACGGCGACCACGGAGACGGTCGCGCTGACGCCGGAGCGCACCACCGCCTCGGCGCCGGAGGTTGCGGGGTGGAAGCACGTGTACTCGGGCAAGGTCCGCGACCTCTACATCCCCGAATCCGCGGCCGACGTCGCCTCGGCGCCGGAGCTGCTCATGGTCGCCTCCGACCGGATATCCGCCTACGACTGGGTCCTCGACTCCGAGATCCCGGACAAGGGCAAGGTGCTCACGGGGCTGAGCCTGTGGTGGTTCGACCAGCTCGCCGACACGATCGGCAACCACGTCGTCAGCTCCGATGTGCCCGCGGCCGTCAAGGGGCGTGGCCTGATCGTGAAGAACCTGACGATGATCCCCGTCGAATGCGTGGCTCGCGGTTACCTCACTGGTTCGGGCATGGCCGACTACCGGGCGACCGGTTCGGTGTGCGGGATCCCGCTGCCGGCCGGGCTCGTCGAAGCCGACCGCCTCGAGCCGGCCATCTTCACCCCGGCGACGAAAGCCGCCGTGGGCGAGCACGACGAGAACGTCAGCTTCGAACAGGTGGCGTCGACGATCGGTTCCGAGCAGGCGGAGCGGATCCGCGAGCTGACGATCACGATCTACCAGCGCGCCGAGGCGATCGCCCGTGAACGGGGGATCATCCTCGCGGACACGAAGTTCGAGTTCGGGACCCTGGCCGACGGCACGATCGTGCTCGGCGACGAGGTGCTCACTCCGGATTCCTCCCGGTTCTGGGATGCCTCCCGGTACGAGGCGGGAACGAGCCAGCCGAGCTTCGACAAGCAGTTCGTCCGTGACTGGCTGACCCAGGAGTCCGGGTGGGACAGGTCATCGGACACTCCCCCGCCGCCGCTTCCGGCCGAGGTCATCGAGAAGACCCGCGCCCGCTACATCGAGGCCTTCGAGACCCTGACCGGGGAGACGTTCCCCGCCTGAGGGCTCGGCCTGGCAGGGCGCGACCTGACCTGCCCTCAGGCTTGACCGGCCGGTGCCTGACCAGCCTGAGGGCTTGACCGGCCGGGACCTGACCAGCCTGAGGGCTTGATCGGCCGGGACCGTCAGACTCGCCTGAGGGTTCGGCCGGGCGGTGAGTCAGCGGATTCCGGCGATGATGTCCTCGACGACCCGTGCGGCCAGGGTCATCACCTCCACGGACTCCCTCTGCCGGAGCGGGCCGTGGACGACCAGCTCCGCGAAGCCGTGGACGGCGCTCCAGCATGACCACTCGGCGCCGGGTCGTCGCTCAGCACTGAGCACCCCCGCGGCGACCATGCCGTCGAGTGCCTCGACAAGGAGCGCGAATGGGGGCGCCTCGTCGTAATGCTCCGGCGCCTCGTCGTGATCGTCCGATGCGGTCTCGTGGCGCTCCGGCGTCTCGTCGTGATCGTCCGACCCAGTGCTCTGGCGGTCGGACATCTCCGTGCCGAAGAAGGCCGTCTCGAACCATCCGGGCTCGGAGACGGCGAAGGTGATGTAGCCCAAACCCACGGCACGCAGGCGATGGCGGGCCTGCTCGCGGGGATCAGGCGACGGATCGGCGGTGATGAATTCTCGCATCTGGGCCGCCATCTTCTCCAGGATCTCGCCGGCGACCGCGGCGACCAGCGCCTGTTGATTGGCGAAATGCCGGTACGCGGCGTTCGCCGAGACTCCCACCTGCCTCGTCACCGCGCGCAGGCCCAATGCCCGCGGACCCCGGCTGCGCGTCAGGGCCAGACCCTCATCGATCAGTGAGCGCCGCAGATCTCCGTGGTGGTACGAATTTCTTCCGCTGCCCACTACCGCCTCCCGGGGATCAAGCGTATGCTTCTGTATGAAGTTCACAGTGTACACATGTTGCAGTGACGCAGACGCCGAGGAACCCCACCAGGTCGCACAGGTCGAACTACAGCAGGTCGCACAGAACGAACCACAGCAGGGTGCACCCACAGAGTCGGACGCCGGAGTCCGCCAACCACGAGACGAGGGACGACGATGACCATCGCAGGAAAACCCCGTGTTGTCGATCAGGCGACATGGCAGAGTGAGCTCGATCAGCTCCGGCAGCGCGAGAAGGCAGCAACCCGTGAACTCGACGCGATCGCCGCTCAGCGCCGGCGGCTGCCCATGGTCGAGATGCCCGAGTACACGCTCGACGGCGCCGACGGTCCCGTCCGACTGGTCGACGTCTTCGAGGGCAAGAACCAGCTCATCGTCTACAACCACATGTGGCATTCTGGTGAGGAGTGGCAATGCGGAGGCTGCACCTGGTTCTCCTCGCAGTACACCCGGCTCGATTTCCTCGACAACTGGGACGCCCGGTTCGTCATCGTCACCCAGGGGCCCATCGACGAGGCCCTCGAGTATCGGCGACGCGTCGGCAACCAGATGACGTGGTACTCGACGGCGAACAGCGACTTCGGAGCCGACGTCGGTGCACCGGCCGGCGGCGGGTTCGCGCTCAATGTCTTCTTCCGCGACGGCGAGACCGTCTATCGCACGTGGGGCACCTTCAGCCGCGGAGTCGAACAGGTCAGCCACGTGTTCCCGCTCATCGACCTGCTGCCCTGGGGCCGCCAGGAGGAATGGCAGGACTCCCCCGACGGCTGGCCGCAGTCGGCGACCTACAGCAGGTGGCCGGACTCCCCGGACATCGCGGCCCTCTACGGAGAACCGCGCTAGCCGCACCCCCAAGAACCCCTCGAAACCGAACCATCCCCACCGAGGCCGGTCGGAGCCGATCCCATAGTGGACATCGACTTCGGCCGGCCTCGACTCTGCTTCGGCACAGGTTGAGCAGGTTCGACTCCGACCGGCCTTGACCCTGGCTAGGCTCTGGTTCGGCTCTGGTCGAGCTCTGGTCGAGCTCTGGTTGGGCTCTGGTTCGGGTTGAGCTCTGGTTGAGCGCTGGTTCGTCGAGCTTCGAACGTTGATCAGTCGACCCTGACCCAGCGGGGGCGTTGCCACCGAGCCGAAGCTGGTCGCCCGAAGACTCCTCGGAAGTCACTCGGCCGAGCGCGCCCCTGGGGTCGACAGGAGGTCGAGTTGTGGGCGCAGTTGTCCCCTGCCCGCGGGTTTCCTCGTCAATCGAACAGGGTCTCGATGATCTCTCTGGCGATGAATCGGGCGTGCAGGACCGGCTCCCTGGCCGGATCAACCGTCGCCGGGGGCACCCACGCGGGACGACCATCCTTGAGCATCACCGCGTACCAGTCCGACCGATCTATCAGGTGATGATGGCGACCACACGCCAACGTCAGATTGTTGATCTCGGTCCGGCCCTTCTCCGCCCATGGGACAATATGATGCACATCGCACCACCCCGGAGGCGTCTCACACCCCGGGAACGTGCATCCCTGATCACGGGCGGTGAGGATCGCGATCTGCCTGGCATTGGCGAACCGTTTCTCCGTGGCCACCTGCACTGTCTTCGCCTGCCTACTCATCAGGTGGAAGAACACCGCCCCGTTGAGACCACCAGCAGCCAGTTCCGCGATCGGGACCGGAGCCTCGACCCCGGTCACGCCGGTGCCCTTCTCACCCGCGAGATCCTCGGCGTTCGCCGTGACAACCAACGCGTACGGGGCACCAGCAGCCACCCGGGACATCTCAATACGCGAGACCAGAGTCGCGAACCGTTCATAGATCCGGTTCTTCACCGAGCCCTGCTCGGCGCGCACATCGACCAGGGATCCATCCGCCCGCACCCCCACCCCACCCGGAATACCAGCCGAGCCATCGACAGCGGCGGAAGCGGACTGCCCGGCGGCATCGGCCTGCCCGGCGGCACGATCACCGGCCGCGTCGGAGGATCCGGTCGGCAGCAGGGGTGCGTCATACCGGTCACCGCTGAGGACAGCATCGAAGATCTCGAACATCTCCTGCCCGGACGCTCCCCTACCCTCGGCGCCAGTGCCCTCACCGGCTGCACAGTCGCCACCACTGGCCGAGTCGCCATCGCCGGCTGCGCAATCACTGCCATCCGCATCACTTGAGCCATCAGATTTGCTCTGGGCAGCAACCTGGATCCGTGAGGTCAGCAGACCATGCAGCACTCCCCCGGCGATCGGATCCAGCAATCCTGCCAGGTCCCAGTCCCCGTCCCGGCGGACACGCAGATTCACCCGATAGTGCGACCGATCCTGGACGTCTTTCGGCTCCTGACCGTCCGGGTCGATCTCACTCAGCAGGCGGGTGAAGATCACCCGAAGATCCGACACCCGCACCTGCGGGGCATGATCGACCAAAGTCCGTTCGGTCTCGGTCCGCACCTGGGGGCCGACCCAGGTCGGAAGCTTCTGCAGACATTCCCCGATGACTGCCGCCTGCCCGGCAGAGAGCACACCCGCGTGCAGACCTTCAGCCACGACAGGGCACAGGGGTTCCACCGACTGCCCCGACATCGACACCCTCGAGCCCACGTTCTTGGCCAGCTCGGTCCGGCGGGCGGCTTCGGCACCGGTGAGTTGGAGACGATTCTGCACGAGCGCCTTCGTGGTCTTCGCTCCGAGGTCGGTCGGCGTTCCACACCGTTCGAACACCGACAGTGCCAGTGCGGACACTCCCTCGAGGACGCGGGAGGCGGTTTCGACTCCATCGATGACCAGCAGCGCTTCCTCGGGTCCCATCGGGCGATCGAAGGACCGGAGTTCGCTCTGGAGGTGTTCGAGGTTTTCGATGCTCGACGTCAGTTCCGGAGCGGTCCGGGCCAGATCCCTCCACGCCTCGTCCGTGAGAAGGGGATGCGTCGCCGCGGAATCAGGACCGGCCTCAGACCGTAGTTCCGGGACAGTTGTGGCCGGAAAGTCGGCAACCTGACCTTCGGGTTCAGGGAGAGCCTCCGGTTCCGTCGCATGCGCGACATCGTCGGCCGGGACGGCCGGGATCGCGTCGAAGCGTTCGGCGAGGGGATGTTCTGACAGGTCGAGTCCGGCCGTCTCGAGTTGGTCGCGCAAGGACCGAGGAGCACGCTCAGGCTGGACCCCGGAGGACCCGTCTTGAACGGCGGAGGACCCGGGCTCGACGGAGGAGGACCCGGCAGGAGAACACTGCTCACCTTGAGCACCGGCCGGATCGGAGCCTGGAGCTGCGCTGGTGCAGCTCTTGCTCTGCTTCTTCCGGTCGGGGGTGAGAGTCATGGTCTCGGTTCCGTTCGCCAACGTCCGTGTTGCCTTAAGTCAATGATAGCTTCTGCGAAACGAATCAGTCTAGATATTTATCGAAAATAATTCGTTGTTATGATCATTCGAGGCCTGTTCTCTCGACTTGATCATAGGGGATCATCTTCACGATCTTCTGCCTTCACCCACCGTCTCCAGTTCTCGTTCTGTTGTCGATGAGATCAGGCTAGCTCACGCCACGGACGCAGGAATTGCGCACAATGCCTCCACCCGTGGACTGCAGCACTCGACCCGAACCCCAGAGAAACGAATTCCGCAACCAATGACATTGATTCCGCAGGCAGCAAACCCGGAGCGCCTCTTTCCAGTCATCACCTTCGGCTGTCGGCGACTATTTCAGTGGCATACGCCACACCTTTCGGTTATTGTATGACCATACAGGGACTGGACCCTTCGATACGGGGTCTTTGGCCCCACCACACTGGCGTGCACCCGGCTGAAAGTGATCACATGCATTATTGGAACGGCGCCTTTCACGAAGGCAGCGGCAAGAGCCACACCCTGATCAACCCCGCCACGGGAGAGACCACGGGCGAATACCGGCTGGCCAGCGGTGCGGACGTCAATGAGGCGGTGGCCGCCGCGAAGGCCGCATACCCCGCTTTCAAGGCTTTGACCCCGGGCGAGCGGGCCGAGCTCCTGCTCGGTCTGGCGGCTCAGCTCGAGGCCCGTTCGGAGGAGATCGCCGAGCTCGAATCCCAGCAGACCGGCAAGTCCATCCGCCTGGCCACCGAATTCGACGTGCCGGGCACCATCGACAATGCCAAGTTCTTCGCCGGCGCCGCCCGACAGCTGACCGGCCTGTCCGCCGGCACCTATTGGGAGCAGTCGACGTCGATGACCCGCCGCGAGCCACTCGGCGTCGTCGGATCAATCGCCCCGTGGAACTATCCGCTGCAGATGGCCGCGTGGAAGATCTTCCCCGCCGTGGCCGCCGGCAACACCATCGTCCTCAAGACATCGGAGATGACCCCCGGCACCTCGCTGATCCTGGCCGAGGCCGCGACCGCCGCGGGCTTCGCCCCCGGTGTCATCAACGTCATCGCCGGCGATGGACCCGAAGCAGGCGAAACGCTGATCACCCATCCCGACGTCGTCATGTCCTCGTTCACGGGGTCGACCAAGGTCGGCCGGCGGATCATGGAACTGGCCGCGGCCAAGGGCTCGCGGGTGCACCTCGAGCTCGGCGGCAAGGCCCCGTTCGTCGTCTTCGACGACGCCGACATCGAAGCCGCCGCCCGCGGTGCGGTGGCCGGGTCGCTGATCAACACCGGTCAGGACTGCACCGCCGCCACCCGCGCGATCGTCGCCCGCGACCACTTCGAGGCCTTCACCGCCCGGGTCACCGAGCTCATGGAATCGGTGCGCATCGGCAACCCGGCCGACCCCGCCACCGACATGGGCTCGCTCATCTCGCTGACCCACCGGGCCCGGGTGGCCGCCATGGTCGACCGCGCCCGTGAGGCCGGCGCCACGATCCACTGCGGTGGCGAGATCCCGACGACGAACCACCTCGGCGAGGCTCTGCCCGGTGACTCCGAGTCGACGGCCTACTACGCGCCCACCCTGATCAGCGGGATCGACACCACCGCCGAGGTGTGGCGGGATGAGATCTTCGGGCCCGTCCTCGTCGCGATCGCCTTCGACACCGACGACGAGGCGATCGCCCTGGCCAATGACACCCCCTACGGGCTGGCGGCGAGCGCCTGGACGCGCACGACGAACAGGGCGATGCGGGCCGCGGCCGACATCGAAGCCGGCTGCGTGTGGATCAACGAGCACATCCCGATCGTGTCCGACATGCCCCACGGCGGCTACAAGGCCTCGGGCTTCGGCAAGGACATGAGCCAGTACTCCTTCGAGGAGTACACGCAGGTCAAGCATGTCTTCATCGACCACCACGAGGACCCGCACCACGAGTGGCAGGACACCATCTTCACGTCCTGAACCACAATTCAACATCGGTGGTCCGCCGCGCTCACCTGCGCAGCGGACCACCGGACCCGGCTCCCGCTCACCTGTGCAGCGGACCCAGCTCCCGAGCACCCCCTTCGACAAGGAAGTCAGGAGGATTCTCTTGGACCTCGATATCCTCGACGTCACCATCTTCGACGGCGACACAGTCCTGCCGGCGAACCGGATCAGCATCCGTGACGGCATCATCACCGAGATCGGCACCGGCGACGCCGCCGAACCGGCGTCGAACACCATCGTCGCCACCGGCAGGCTGGTCACCCCGGGATTCGTCGACGCCCACGTGCACACCACCTTCGGTGGTCAGGAATCCCTGGCCTGCGACCTCAGCGGGGTCGACGGCATCGACGAGACGCTCGCCGCCATCGACGCCTGGCTCGAGGCCACCGCAGGAGACAGCAGCGGCGAGAGCTGGGTCACCGGCGGCGGCTGGTCGATGGCCGACTTCCCGGGCGGTGCCCCGCGCGCCGAGCTCCTCGACCGGCTGAGCGTCACCCGCCCGATCATGCTCGTCAGCCGCGACCACCACTCCGCCTGGGTGAACTCGAAGGCGATGGAGATCGCCGGACTCGACGCCGCCACCCCGACTCCGGAGGGCGGCGTCATCGAGAAGGACGCGGACGGGACCCCGACCGGCTGCCTGCACGAGTCCGCGATGGACATCGTGGGCGGCCACGTCCCCGCCGCGAGTGATGAGGACATCCTCGCCGGGCTGCTCGCCGGACAGTCCTACCTCCACCGGCTCGGCGTCACCGCGTGGATGGATGCGATCGTCGGCGACTACTCCGGCCATCGCAGCCCCTACGGCGCCTACGTCACCGCGGAGGCGACCGGGCAGCTGCGCGCCGAGGTGGTCGGCAGCCTGTGGTGGCCGCGTGGAGTCGAGGACATCGACGCCCAGGTCGCCGCGCTCGTCGACCTGCGCCGCAGCGAATCGGCCCCGAGCCCGGACGGAAGCACTCCCGGAGCGTTCCGGACCGACTCCGTGAAGTTCATGCTCGACGGGATCGTCGAATCCCGCACCGCGGCGATGAGCGCCGAGTACAGCTGCGCGTGCGGCGGCTTCGGGACCAGCTACTTCACCCGCGAGCACCTGCACCGGGCCTTCGCGGCACTCGACGCCGCCGGATTCGACATCCACTGCCACGCGATCGGGGACGCCGCGGTCACGGCCGCCCTCGACGCGTTCGCAGCGACGGGCACGATTCGCCCCGACGCCCGGCACCACATCGCCCACGTCCAGGTCGTCGACCCCGCCGACATTCCCCGCTTCGCGCAGCTGGGCCTCACCGCGAACCTCCAGGCCCTGTGGGCATGCCGGGACCAGCAGATGATCGACCTCAACCTGCACTGCCTCGGCGAGGAGCGCAGTGCCTGGCAGTACCCGTTCAGAAGCTTCCACGAGTCAGGGACCCCACTGGCGATGGGCTCGGACTGGCCGGTGTCGACCGCGAATCCCTGGGAGGCCATCCATGTCGCGGTCAACCGCTCCCATCCGCATGACGGTGACGCCGCCCCGCTCGTGCCCGAGCAGGCCATCGACGTGCTCACGGCACTGCGCGCCTACACCGCGGGCTCGGCTCGTCTGCTGCGGGCCAGGACCAACGGCCACCTCCGCGAAGGCCTCGTCGCGAACCTGGCCCTGGCGAGCGCGAATCCGTTCGAGATCCCACAGGAGGATCTGCTCGACATCCGCACCGAGCTGACGATCGCCGCCGGGCGCATAGTCCACGACGCCACGACCGAGTCCGCCCCGACCGAGCCCGCCCCGGTCGGCTCGACCCCGATCGGCTCCGACCCGACCGGCTCCACCCCGACCGGCTCCACCCCGACCGGCTCGACCCCGACCGGCTCCACCCCCACCAGTTCGGCGCCGATCACCCCCACCCCGCTTGTCCCAGCCATCACCGCTCCAGTTCGCTGAAAGGCAATCATGACCACTGTCATCCAGGACGCCGACGCCCCGGCCGCCGACACCCTCGAGCATCTCGAGATCCAAGGCGTCAAGAAGGACTTCGGTGCCACCACCGCCATCGAGAAGCTCGACCTGTCCGTGCGCCAGGGCGAGTTCCTGTCCCTGCTCGGCCCTTCCGGATGCGGGAAGACGACCCTGCTGCGGATGATCGCCGGATTCGAAGCGCCGACCGCCGGCCGGATCCTGCTCTCCGGCCGGGACATCGTCAGCCTGCCGCCGCACCGCCGCCCGGTCAACACGGTGTTCCAGTCGTACCTGCTGTTTCCGCACATGAACATCGCCGACAACATCGCCTACGGTCTCAAGCAAGCGAAGACGCGCAAGTCCGAGATCCGCGACCGCGTCCGTGAGGTCCTCGCGCTCGTCCGGATGGAGGACTTCGCCGACCGCAAGCCCGAACAGCTCTCCGGCGGTCAGCAGCAGCGCATCGCCCTCGCCCGGGCACTGGTCAACCGTCCCGAGGTGCTCCTCCTCGACGAGCCGATGTCCGCACTCGACCGGAAGCTGCGCGAGGAGATGCAGCTCGAGCTCAAGCGCCTCCACACCAAGCTCGGCACCACGTTCATCTTCGTCACCCACGACCAGGAGGAGGCCCTGGCGATGAGCGACCGGATCGTGGTCATGTACGACGGGGTGATCCAGCAGATCGGCTCCGGCGAGGAGATCTACGCCAACCCCGTCAACGGCTTCGTCGCCGGCTTCATCGGCAAGCAGAACTTCGTCCCCGCCGAGGTGACCGCCGCCGACTCCGCGGGCGCTCGACTACGCACGGCGAACACGGTGATGGAATCGCGGTCCCTGACCGCCGGACCCGCCTCGGCGTCCGGTGACCGGAAGGCGCTGACCGTCGGGGACAAGGTCCGGGTCGCCATCCGCCCCGAACGCATGCGCGTGACCCAGGTCGGAGCAGGCGCCACGGAGGTCAACACCGCTCGCGGGCGGATCCTGTCGGTGTCCTTCCTCGGCGATGTCGTCCAGTACATGGTCCAGGTTGGCTCCAACGATGAGATCCTCGCCCGGGTGCCCGCGGCCGGGGCGGAGATCCTCAAGCCCGACACCGAGGTGGACCTGAGCTGGGACGCTGACGCCGTCACGGTCTACACCACCGAGGACGGTGCCTGAGATGGAGCGCAGACCCGACGTCCGATTCCTGGCCCCGCGCACCGCGGCCGCCCGGCTGAGCCGACGAGCCGTGCTCGCCGGCTTCGGGGTGGTCGGCCTCGGCGCCCTGAGTGCATGCGGCCGGACCACGAAGATGGCCGCATCCCCCGCCGTCGACGGTGAACTCGAATCGAAGCTCAACCTCTACACCTGGGGCGACTACGACAACCCGGAGCTCATCGACGCGTTCCGGAACCAGAACGACGTCCTCGTCCAGGTCGACGCCTACGGTTCGAACGAGGAGCTCATCGCCAAGCTCGCGACCTCCCGTGGCACCTCCGGCTACGACGTCGTGGTGCCAACCGGCTCGAACATCCCGCAGATGCTCGAGCACAAACTGCTGCAGGAGCTCGACCTCGAGCTCATCCCCAACTTCACCCACATGGACCCGAACTTCACGCACCAGTACTTCGATCCGGAGAACAGGTACTCGATCTGCAAGGCGTGGGGAACGACGGGCTACGTCTACAACACGACGAAGATCTCACGGGAGATGACCAGCTGGCAGGACTTCATCGACGCCGCTCAGGACGAGGCCGCCGGCACCACCTCCCTGCTCGAGGATCCGTGGGAGGTCTCCGCGATCGCCCTGGCCTCCCTCGGGTACAGCCTCAACACCGAGGACGAAGAGGAGCTCGAGGAGGCCAGGTCGATCATCCTCGAGCAGGTCGCCCCGAACACCAAGGCCTACATCGGCAATGTCGCCACGGGCATGATCCAGGGCAGCTTCACCCTGCTGCAGGCCTTCAACGGCGACGCCCGGCAGGGAATGTCCGAGGTCGCTGACCCCGAGAACTGGAAGTTCGTGTTCCCGACCCCGACGGCGAACCTGTGGATGGACAACTGGACGATCGCCACCGGCGCTCCGCACCCGGACGCCGCCCACGCCTTCATCAACCACATGATCTCGCCGGACACCGCGATCGAACAGCTCGACTACATCGGGTACCCGATCGGGATCAAGGGACTTCAGGAACAGGCCCAGCAGGCCGACCTCAGCCTGCCCGAGCTCATCTTCCCCACCCAGGAGGTCCTCGATCGGCTCGAGGCCAGCAAGAAGACTCCGGCCGACCAGATCCGGACGGACATCTTTGCCGATGCGCAAGCGAGGAGCGGAGCATGAGAACTCAGACCACCCCCGGCGACAGCCCGGCGACCACCGGGAACGCCTCCGCGGAGCGCGGCAGCAAGGCGGACCGCGGCAGCAGGTCGGATCGCTTCGCCACCCGCGTCTTCGGCCCGGCGGCGATGTCGTTCCCGACCTGGGCCTACATCCTGTTCTTCTTCATCGCCCCGGTCGCCCTCGTCGTGTTCTACAGCTTCGGATACAAGCCCGACGAGTTCACCGCCGTCGCCACCGACCAGCTGACCCTGGAGCGCTACCCGGAGGCGATGTCGGGCGCGTTCGTCTCGACGTTCTTCGCGACCCTGCGGATCTCGGTGCTCGGCACGATCCTTTGCCTGCTCATCGCCCTGCCCTTCGCCTACTGGCTGGCGATCAAGGTGTCCCCGGCCCGGCGCTCCCTGGCGCTGGCCCTCGTCATGGTCCCGTTCTGGACCAACTTCCTCGTCCGCACCCTGGGATGGCAGATCATGCTCTCCCCCGACGGCTTCCTGTCGAACTGGATGCAGGGACTGGGGCTGCTCGACGCGCCCCTCGACATCCTCTACACCCGCACCGCCGTCCAGATCGGCGTCGTCTACAACTACCTGCCGCTGATGATCCTGCCGCTCTTCGTCGCCATCGACGCCTCCGGTCACAAGCTGCGCGAAGCCAGCTATGACCTCGGCGCCGGGAAGGTGACGACGTTCCTCAAGGTGACGCTGCCGATGGCCCTGCCCGGCGTCGTCTCCGGCTGCCTGCTCGTCTTCATCCCCCTCAATGGCGACTACGTCACGGCCACCGTGCTCGGCGGCGCCAGCGGATCCATGATCGGGCAGCTCATCGCCAACCAATTCAACACGGCCCAGAACTGGGCGCTGGGGGCGGCCATGGCGATGATCCTCATCCTCGCGACCCTCGCGGTCGTCGGGATCGGCTTCGCCCTCCTCTGGCTCGGGCAGAGGATCGCGGGTCGGCTCAACAGTGTTCAGCTCACCGACGGGAGGGTCTGAGATGGCCAAGAAGAACACATTCGCACGGCGCACGCCCACGGACATCGGACTTCACGTCTGGGGCATCATCGTCTTCATCTACCTGTTCCTGCCCATCGCGGTGATCATCGCCTACTCCTTCAACAACGGGAAGGTGCTCGCGAACTTCCAGGACTTCGGACTGGATGCCTACATCAGCGGGATCAACAATGATGTCATCATCTCCTCGGTGGTCACCAGCCTCCAGGCGGCCGTGGGCACGGCAGTCGTGGCGACGATCTTCGGCACCCTCGGCGGAGTCGCCCTGGCGCGGGCCCGGAAGGGAGCCTGGTGGGCGCTCGGCCTCACCGTCCTGCTCGGTCTGACGCTGGTCACGCCCGAGATCGTCGACGGCATCTCGTTCCTGCCGTGGTTCGTCACCGTCGGAGTCGACTGGGGCGTCACCCCGCTCAACAACGGACTGGTCCGCCTGATCGTGTCCCATGCGATGTTCTCGATGGCGATCGTCACGTTCATCGTCCGGGCCCGCCTGGCCGGAATCGACACCCGCCTCGAGGACGCCGCCGCCGACCTCGGTGCCACCCCGTGGAACCGGTTCAAGGACATCATCCTGCCGATCGCGGCTCCCGGCATCTTCGCCGGCGCCCTGATGTCCTTCACCGTCAGCCTCGACAACACGATCCTCTCGAGCTTCGTCCAGCAGCCCGGCTACACCCCGTGGCCGGTCTACATCTTCGCTGCGGTGCGGGTGGCGCTGCGTCCTGAGGTCGCCGCGATCTCGACGCTGATGTTCCTCCTCACCCTGCTCGCCCTGGCCTTCGTCGCATTCGTGCTGCGGAGGACAGGTGGAAGTTCGACGGAGATCATCAAGACGATGGCCCGCTGATCCCCGCTCTTCGATCGCACACCGCAGAAAGCGAAGTGACCTGATGGACGTTCACGCCGCATTGGCCGACGCCTCGACCGTGCCGTTCTGGCTCGACACTGACCGCCGCCCCGCGCCCCTGCCCCCGCTCGAGGCCGATCTCGAGGCCGATCTCGTCATCGTCGGCGGTGGTTTCACCGGACTCTGGACGGCGCTGCAGGCCAAGGAGCGCGATCCCGGGCGGCATGTGGTCCTGCTCGAGGCGAACTCGATCGGCTGGGCCGCGTCGGGACGCAATGGGGGCTTCTGCGCCGCGAGTCTCACCCATGGCTACGACAACGGTGAGTCGCACCTGCCGAACGAGAACGACCGGCTGGCTCAGCTGGGCCGGGAGAACCTCGACGCGATCGAGGCGGCGGTGCGCAGATACGGGATGGACTGCGAGTTCGAACGCACCGGCGAACTCGATGTCGCGACCGAGGACTACCAGGTGCCCGCGCTGCGGGAGGGGCACGACCCGGAGAACGGATTCATCTTCTACGACCAGCAGGAGCTGGCGCAGCTGGTCAGGTCACCGACGTACAAGGCCGCGCTCTGGGACTCCCGGCAGGTGGCGATGGTCCACCCGGCGAAGCTGTGCTGGGAGCTGCTGCGGGTGATCCGGGATCTCGGCGTCGAGGTCTACGAGGGCACGAAGGTCACCGACGTCAGCGACCAGCGGTTCACCGTGCGGGTGAGCACCGAGCGGGCGACGATCACGGCGAATCGCGTCGCGCTGGCCACGAACGTGTTCCCCTCACTGCTCAGGCGCGTCAGCCTGCACACCGTCCCCGTCTACGACTACGCCCTGATGACCGAGCCGCTGACCGAGGAGCAGATGGCCGCGATCGGGTGGCAGGGTCGGCAGGGCATCGGCGACTGCGCCAACCGCTTCCACTACTACCGGCTGTCCGCCGACAACCGGATCCTGTTCGGCGGGTGGGACGCCGTCTACCACTACGGGCGGCAGGTGTCGTGGAAATACGACCAGCGGGAGGAGACGTTCGAGACCCTCGCCGAGCACTTCTACCGGACGTTCCCGCAGCTCGAAGGCGTGAAGTTCACCCACAAATGGGGTGGGGCGATCGACACCTGCTCACGGTTCTTCTCGTTCTTCACCACCGCCTACGGGAAGAAGGTCGCGATGGCGGCCGGTTTCACCGGCCTCGGCGTCGGGGCCTCCCGATTCGCCGGCACCGTCATGCTCGACCTGCTCTCCGGGGAGAAGACCGAGCTGACCCGGCTGGAGATGGTGCGGAAGCTGCCGCTGCCGTTCCCACCGGAACCCGTCGCCTGGCTGGGCATCAAGATGACGACGAACGCCCTGATCAAGGCCGACCAGAACGAAGGCAGGCGCGGCCCGCTCCTCAAGGCCCTCGATGCTGTCGGGATGGGCTTCGATTCCTGAGGTTCTCACCCGGGCCGCCGCCGCGGGCTGTTCACGGGAGGTCCCACCGCGCTTGATAGACTGGAGTCGAGCGCGGGAGGACCTCCCGAACACTTTCACAAAGGAGCAGTGGACGCATGGCACGTGTCGTCGTTGAGGTGATGCCCAAGCCCGAGATTCTCGACCCCCAAGGCAAGGCGATCTCCGGTGGACTGTCCCGACTCGGTTTCACCGGCTTCGGCGAAGTCCGCCAGGGAAAGCGCTTCGAGCTCGAGTTCGACGGTGACATCACCGACGAGGTGCTCGCCCAGGCGCGTGAGGCCGCTGAGAAGCTCCTCTCGAACCCCGTCATCGAGAACGTCGTGGCCGTCCGTCCCCTCGAGGACGCCTGATGACCGCCACCGCCATGGATCCCACCGTCTTCACCGGGGAGGCCGACGCCGAGGCGACCGACACCTCGGCGGTCTCTGTCGGTGTCGTGACGTTCCCTGGTTCCCTCGACGACCGTGACGCCGCCCGTGCCGTCCGCCTGGCCGGCGCGAAACCCGTCAACCTCTGGCATGCCGATTCGACGCTCGACGGTGTCGACGCCGTCATCCTGCCCGGCGGGTTCTCCTACGGCGACTACCTGCGCTGCGGTGCGATCGCCCGGTTCGCCCCGATCATGGAGTCCGTCGTCTCCGCCGCCAATGCCGGAATGCCCGTGCTCGGAATCTGCAACGGCTTCCAGGTGCTCTGCGAATCGCATCTGCTGCCCGGAGCGCTGATCCGCAACGATCACCAGCACTTCATCTGCCGCGATCAGGACCTCGTCGTCGAGAACGCAGGCACCGCGTGGACGCTCGACTACACCCAGGGCCAGACCATCCGCATCCCGCTGAAGAACGGGGAGGGTGGTTTCGTCGCCACCGACGACGTGCTCGACGAGCTCGAGTCCACCGGTCGCGTGGTCTTCCGCTACCAGGGTTTCAACCCCAACGGCTCCCTGCGCGACATCGCGGGAATCTCGAACGAACGCGGCAACGTCGTCGGGCTCATGCCCCACCCCGAGCACGCCGTCGAAGCAGGGTTCGGTCCCGAAGCCGGCAGTGGAACCGATGGCCAGGGAATCTTCTCCTCGGCGGTGCGCACGCTCGTCGCGAACGGCTGAGACCCTCCGACTGCATGGTGACGGACAGCGGGCGACTGCCTGAAGAAGCCTGATGCCGACCCCTGCGCCTTGAGGCGCAGGGGTCGAGTCGTCTCCCGGCCCTGGCCTTCCCGTGCAGAGGGCCGATGAACTCTGTCACCGGCCCTTCTCCTGAGCCCGGAGTTGACCCTGACCCTGAGGGCAGAGTTTACATTGACAGCAGGAGGTCAGACGTGCGCATTGGAGAACTCGCATCCCGCGCCGGGGTGTCGATCAAGGCGATCCGCTACTACGAGCAGATCGGATTGATCACCCCTGCCCGAGACGCGAATGGGTATCGCTGTTTCGATGACGACCACCTCCGCGCGGTCGTCGAGATCCGAGAGCTCAGCGCGATCGGGGTGTCACCGCAGAAGGCGGGTCCGTTCCTCGAATGCCTGGACCTCGGGCACGTGCACGGAGACGAATGCGTGAGCTCACTCGCCGTCTACCGGGACACGATCGCCGATCTCGATGCCAAGATCGCGGCGCTGACCAGCCGACGCGAAATCCTGCAGGCCCGCCTCGACAGCAGCGCAGGGCGAACATTTGAGAAGGAGACTCCAATGGCCGACTTCACCACCTTGCCGGAAGGGCTGCCCGTCCCCGTCGACGACGGCGCGGCCGATCATCTTCCCGGTCGGCTTCTGCCCACGATGACTCTGCCGACCAGCGATGGCGGCAGAGTCGACCTGAGCGCACTGGGCAACGGCCGGACCGTCATCTACCTCTACCCGCTGACCGGGCGCCCCGGCATCGATCTCCCCGAGGGGTGGGACGCGATCCCCGGGGCGCGTGGATGCTCGACCGAGGCCTGCGACTTCCGCGATCACCACTCAGAACTCATCGCCGCCGGAGCAGGGCGGGTCTTCGGCCTCTCGAGCCAGGACACGGACTATCAGAAAGAAGTCGTCGAACGGCTGCGTCTGCCGTTTCCCATGATCTCCGACGAATCCCTGCAACTGGGCGACGCGCTTTCGCTTCCGACGTTCTCGGCACCGGGCCAGGACCGTCTCTACTCACGGCTGACACTGATCGTCCGC
>JAPSIC010000066.1 GCA_031179165.1 Brevibacterium sp. | reverse complement strand
GAATCGGCCGACATCGACCGGCGCGTCAGTGCGGTCCTCGCCTATGTGAACCGGTGGAGGTGATGTCTTCTGCCCGTGGACACCCATCGGGCAGAATTGGTCCCATGCCCAGTGGTCACCCGTCTCTGCCGCTGTTCCTCGACTGCGACCCGGGGATCGACGATGCCGTCGCACTCGGCTACCTGTTCTGTCAGGACGACGTCGACATCATCGGCATCGCCGCCACCGGAGGAAACGTTCCCACCGGGCAGGTTGTCCGGAACACTCGCGGCTGGATCGACCTCGCGGGACTCACCGGAATCCCCGTGCACCCGGGCCACGATCTGCCGCTCGCGCTGCACGGTGCAGAATCTCCCCACCCCGAGTACGCCGACCTCACCCACGGCTGCGCCGGGACCGGACATGCCCTCCTTCCCGAGCCGCGCACCTCGGCCAGCGAGGTGAACGCCGCCCAGGCCTGGGTCGATGCTGCCCGCGCTCGCCCGGGTGAGCTCATCGGGGTGGTGATCGGACCGGCGACGAACCTCGCGCTCGCCCTCGACATCCACCCGCACCTGCCCAGGCTCATCAAGCGCCTCTTCATCATGGGAGGGGCGTTCAACCATCGCGGCAACACCCATCCGACCACCGAATGGAACGTGACCTTCGACCCCGAGGCCACCGCCCGAGTGCTCTCGGCGTTCGGCGCCGCCCACAACGAGGGGCATGCCCGGCACCTTCCCGTCATCGCCCCGATCGAGGCCACCGAGGCGGTCGAGATGACACCCGACCGGCTGGCCGGCATCCTCGCCGGTGAGATCGACCCGTGCTGGCGGGAATGGCTGGCCCAGCTGGCCGAGGCCCTGCGCTTCTACTTCGAATTCCACGAGTCAGACGGTCTGGGACACATCGCCCACCTCCATGACCCCTACGTGCTCGCCTGTGCGATCGCATGGGCACGTGACCACCTCGGCGAGGGACCTGCCGCGCCGCCGGCCAACCGCGACGCGGCACCGACGATTCCGACCGGGACCCCGGGATCGCTGCCGTGGGCGCGGACCGCGCATGCACCAGTCGACGTCGAGCTCACCGGCACATTCACTCGTGGAGAGACCATCGCCGACTGGCTGGGACGGTGGGGGCGGGCGACCAACGCCGAGATCATCCGCACGATCGACGCGCGCAGCTTCCTCGACCACCTCGGCGAGACCCTGAAGACCGGTCCTCGCCGCGTCAGGAGCTGACGAATGCTTGCGATACGGGTCGCCGGTGGCGGGTCAGAGATGAGCCGCGACGTTGATCACCCGGCCCGCGCTATCGCGATAGAAGAACCGGCGCACACCCCAGTCCTCCGAGGTCAGCGGGTGAACGATCTCGATCTCCGCGAACAGCGCCGAGGTGTACGCGGCCTCCACATCGTCGACGAAGACCGAGACGTCCGGATTGGCCGGCGCGGTCGCATCATCGGTCATCAGGCCGATCTGCCGCCCTTCGTCGTCGGCGAGGAAGGCGACCCAGTTCATGTCCATCACCACCTCCATCCCGAGCACAGCGGAATGCTCCCTGATGGCCGTGGGAACGTCGGCGACGGTCAGGATGGGCGCGATGCGTTCGATCTTCATACGCCGATTACAACATCTCGAGTGGTCACGGGTCGAGGGCCCGTGCCGGTCACCGCTGCGGGCTCACCCGAGGACTGCCGCTAGTGCGTCCGGGTGGTCGAGGTGGGGGATGTGACCGGCCCCGGGGACGATGACGACACTCGCATCGGTCAATCGTGCCGCGAGCCTGTGGGCGACCTCCGGTGCCGCGTGGACGTCGGTGTCACCCCAGACGAAGGTTGTGGGGACATCGGCAGCGGCAAGGCGGTCCTCGGCCCGGGTCTCGGGCTTCCACCCTTTGAAGTCCGCGACCGACCGGATGACTGCGCGACTGTTCGCACGGGCGTTCGGAAGATTGACCCCCGCCAAGGCGACGCGGAGGAGGTCATCGGCGATGACCGCAGGATCGCCGACGTAGTGGCCGAACATGCGGCGGCGAACCGCTTCGACATCTCGCAGGGGCAGATGGGCGACGGCCCTGCCGATTCCGGGGACCGTCCACAGCCGGAGGAAGATCCCGATGTCCCGGAACAGGCCGCCGGCGCTGCCCGCGAGGATGAGCCTCTCGACGCGCTCTGGGTGGGCGGCCGCGAAGCTGATCGCCGCGTATCCGCCCATGGATCCGCCGACGAGGCTCAAGCGCGGCGCGCCCAGGGCGTCGGCCACGTCGAGCAGCCAGACCGCACAGGCGGATCCCCAATCCGTGCACTCCGAGCCGACGGGGTCGGAGAGGCCGAACCCGGGTGTGTCGATCATCACGACCGGTCCGGTGACCAAGGGCAGGACATCGGCCCATTCGGCGGTGTTGCCCACGCCGCCGTGGACGAAGAGGGCAGGGTTCTCGCCGTCGGCGAATCTCAGCGCATAGAGACGGCGGCCATCGCGCCGGATGATCAGGCACTCCCGAGGGGAGAGCCCGCGACGGGCGAGGGCGCTGAGCCGGAGCTGCCGGAAGTGCTCATGCGCTCCGCTGCGGGCGGAGTGTTCCATGGTGACAAGTGACGGTTCCATGATCGGACTCCAGGGTTTCGTTACAACGTAACGTAACAGCGTTGCAGTACACTGTCAAGATGGGACGCCCGAGAGTACACGATGCACAGACCGCCGCGGACCTGCTCATCGCCGCCGAGGCGATGATCGAGGAGGAGGGGCTCGCGGCCCTGTCGATGCGCGCGCTCGCCCAGCGGGCCCAGGTGACGACCCGAGCGATATACAGCCTGTTCGAGTCCAAGGACGCGCTCCTCGGCGACCTTGCGGCTCGCGCGTTCGACCTGCTCGGTCAGGAGGTGACGGAGCTGCCGGTGACCGATGACCCGAAGGACGATCTGATCGCGGCGGGGCTGGCGTTTCGCAGCTTCGCCTCTGCACATCCGTCGCTCTGCCGCCTCGCATTCAACGCCGACCGCTCGCCCTCGGAGAGTTGGCCCTCGGCACGACCCGCCCAGCTCAAGGCCCTGGGTGAGCTGACGGAGCGGGTCGCGCGCGTTGCGGGCGGCGGGCTCAACACGGGTGACCTCTCATCGTTCGTCCTCGCCTTTCACGCGCAGTGCGAGGGTCTTGCCGCTCTGGAGCACCGCGGGGCCCTGGCGAATCGAGACGCCGAGGAGACCTGGCGCACCGCGCTGGAGGTCTGCGTCCACGGCATCGCCGGCTTGGCGGCAGGAGAGCCCGTTCGGGCCCGGTCCGGCGGTGATCCCGGATGATGGCCTTCCGCACCGAGATCACCCCCGCCGAGGCGATGCTCGTCACGCCGAACTGACACGACAACCCGGATTGTCTCCCGGTCGGATAGTCTCGTAATAGCGGACGTCGCAAGGACTGACGCTTCGGAGAGGGGCTTGGATGCCGCACGACAATGAAGATGCATTCGTACCTCAGGCAACGGCCAACGAGATCTGGGCGGACGCGGCGTACAAGACGCTCCGCGAGACAGCGAAAAGCTACAACGGGCTGATCACCTACAAGGAGATCGCCGCGCAGGTGCAGGAAGCATCGGGCATCACCACCAAGCAGCAGCTCAACTACTGGATCGGCGGTCTGCTCGAAACAGTCGCCACCGATGCCTGCTCCCGCGGGGAGCCGCCGCTGACGTCGCTGTGCGTGCACCAGAACGGAACGATCGGCGACGGGTACCTGCAGGCGCCGAAGAGCGTGCCGCACACGGAGGACGTCGACGTCGAACGCCTCGCCGCCGAGCACCGGCTGCTGTGCTACCGGAAATATGCGACCGACCTGCCTGACGACCGCGGCTACGCCGCGCTCAGCCCTCAGGTTTCACAGAAGCGCGCCCGGCAGCGCAGATCCGACCCGGTCCCCGGACCGATGTGCCCGATCCACTTCTCCGAGATGTCGGCAACCGGCCTCTGCGGATCCTGCGACTGAAGTTCGCGGTTTCCACCGCCGACCGGTCGTTCTGCACCGGCAGTCACTGTTCGGCGCGGAAATTGACCCCGACCGGCTCGCCCTGGACGAAGTAGTGCCGGAACGTGTAGTAGACGGGACGCCATCGATCGAGATCGATGTGGGAGGTGCGGGGCACGATGAGGGCATCGTGGGCGTGAGTCCGCACCACCTCGGCGTGCACGATCATCGCGGCATCGTCGCTGCTAAGCGACGTGAAGCGCGCCGCCCGGGCTTCGATCTGCACCGGGCACTGGGCGATCCGGGCGGGGCGGACCGATTCGCTGGGGCGCGGAGAGAAGCCGCCCAAGCGCCATTTGTCCGCTTCGTGGCGGTAGCGGCCCTGTTTGTATGGAGGGATGTCGGCTGCGCCGGTGGTCGGGGCGATCCGCTCGATCGCGTCGACCAGGGAGGCGTCGGGCAGATTGATGACCAGCTCGGGGCACTGTTCGAGGTTCCGAGCCGCCTGGCTGTCCCGGCTGATCCCGAGGGCATAGGTGCGATCGAGTGCCCACGCGGAGGAGATGGGGGTGATGTTCGTCGATCCGTCTTCAGCCGTCAGCGTGGTGATGAGCGCGATCGGCGTGCCGAAGTAGAACACGGAGGGGGAGATCGTCGTCGTGGTATCCATGCCGACCAGTCTGGTCAGGGGACGCTTCGGCCGGTCCCGAACCGTGCCTCTCGTAGAATTCGAACCATGGATGGACCAAGCAGCCCTGATCTTGCGGCAGCGGCCGCGCTGCTGGCCGGCGAGGCGCGGGCGACGATGATGCTGGCGATGCTCGACGGCGCGGCATGGACGGCGACCGAGCTCGCCGAGGTGGCCGAGGTGTCGCGCTCATCCGCGAGCGAGCACCTGCATCGGTTGGTCGACGCCGGTCTCCTCGCCGAGGTGCGGCAGGGTCGCCACCGCTACGTGCGGATCGAGGATCCGGCCGTCGCCGAGACCGTTGAGGCCCTCGCCGCGCTCTCGGGCAGGCTGCGTCCCGCAGGACGATCCCTGCGCGCACAGCGTGCCGATCGTCAGCTGCGGGAGGCCCGCACCTGCTACCGGCATCTGGCCGGTCGGCTCGGTGTCGCGCTCTGCGACGGGATGCGAGAGCGCGGATACGTCGACGGCTGCTGGGGGCTGACCTCGACGGGCCGCGACTGGTTCCGCACCTTGGGCATCTCGCTGCCGGACGCCGGCCGACGGCCGCTGCTGCGACCGTGCCTGGACTGGACCGAGAGGCGCGACCACCTCGCGGGAGTCGCGGCCGATGCCCTGCTCGAGACGATGCGGGAGAAGAACTGGATCGAGCCGGGAACGACGCGACGGGCGGTGCGGCTCACTGACGCCGGCCGCGAGGGACTGGCCCACCTCATCCCCGCCATCCAGGAGATCCCCGCCTCCCAGGAGATCCCCGCCTCCCCGGCGCGGAAGACCCCCACCTGCCGGACGAGGAGAGCAGCCGTATGACCGGACACATCCGCCCCGCCGCCTCCGCGGATCTCGATGCTGCGGCCGACGTCCTCGCCCGCGCCTTCGCCGACTATCCGTGGACCCGCTGGGCGCTGCCGGTCGACGACTACTCCCAGCGGTTGAGGGAAGTCCAGCGGCTGTACCTCGCCCATGCCCTGGAGCATGGCATCGTCCTCGTCGACGACCGGGTGAGGGCGGTCGCCGCCTTCCTGCCGCCCGGGTGCCCTGCTCCTGCCGAGGCGACCCAGCGGAGGATCGTCGAACTCCACGGTTCCCGGTTGTCCGCCTTGACCCAGGCCGCGACACCTGCGGCGCCGAGCGGATCGTGGACCCTGGAGACGGTGGGAGTCGACCCGGATCACCAAGGTGAGGGTCTGGGCACCGCGGTCGTCGCCGGCGGCCTGGCACTGATCGACGAGGAGGGAGGACCCGTCGCGCTCGAGACCTCCGACGAACGGAACGTACGCCTCTACGAACGACTGGGGTTCTCCACTGCAGCGACGACGACGATTCCCCACGGACCGATCGTCTGGTCGATGCACCGCGGCGCAGGGCAACGGGTCGCGATCAGGGGCTGACAGCTCGGCGGATGTCCGTCCACTTGCCGACCTCGCACTGTTCCTCGGCATTGCTCCCTGCCGCCACGACCGTGCCGTCCGTGCGAAGCCCGAGGGTATGGGTGGAGCCCGCGGCGACGGCGACGATGCCGGTCCATCCACTGACATCGCACTGCCCATGGGAATTGTCGCCGACGGCGTGAACCCTGCCGTTGCCCGTCGCCGCGACCGTGTGCGAACTGCCGGCTGACACGGAGACGACTTCGCGCCAGTCCTCGACATCGCAGGCTCCCGATGCTCGACGTCCGACGGCGACCGCCGTTCCATCGGTCCGGAGGCCGACCGTGTGCAGGTATCCGGCGGAGATCGCGCCGATCCCACGCCAGCCGCCTGTCTCGCACTGCCCGTAGCGGTTGCCGCCGGCGGCGAAGACGGAACCGTCGGCGCGGAGGCCGACGGAATGCCAATCACCGGCGGCCACTGCGACGACGTCTCTCCAGGTGCCCACCTCACACTGTCCCTCGGTGCTGCGGCCGGCGGCGACGACGGATCCGTCGGCGCGCACCCCGAGGCTCCAGCGCCAGCCCGCGGCGAGTCCGGTGATGTCGTGCCAGGCGCCGACATCGCACTGTCCGTCACTGTTCCATCCAGTCGCCCTCACGCTCCCGTCGGAGCGCAGACCCAGGGAGTGGGAACGGCCGGTGTTGCGGGCGGTGTGCACGTTCCCGGCCGCCACCGCCAGGACGTCTCGCCATGCATCCACCTCGCATTCGCCGGCACCGTTGCCGCCCGCGGCGACGACGGTGCCGTCCGCGCGCACCCCGATGGAATGGCGTCGACCCGCTGCGAGCGCGCTAGTCGACATTCGCCACCCTGGCGCGGGCGGGCAGGGTCATCCGGGCGAGTCGAGCCGGATCGAGGACGGAGACGATGCCCGCCAGTCGACCGTCGACGACGGTGCATGACATGAGCGCGATCGGTCGTCCGCTCGGGCCCCAGACCAGGATGCCTGGCTCGCCGTTGACGTTGACCCGTCTGGCCTCGACCCGGTCGATGCTCTTCGTCCGCAGTGCCGAGAGCACCTCGTTGGCTCCGATAGTCACCGTGTGTCCGTGCGGGGTGAAGCGGTGCCAGCGCAGGTCGGGATCGAGCAGCTCGAGCAGTCCCTCGAAGTCTCCTTCTCGCGTGGCGACGAGAAACGCGTCGACGACCTCACGCCGCTGCCTCCGATCGCCGGTGGGCGTCGGGCTCTGCCGGACCTTTCGCCGGGCCCGACTGGCGAGCATCTTCGCCGCATCCGTCGAGCACCCCACGATCGGTCCGATCTCGGAGAAGGGAACGGCGAACACGTCGTGGAGCACGAAGGCGAGACGCTCTTCGGGCCGCAGGGTCTGAAAGACGACGAGCAGCGCCAGTCCCAGGGTGTCCGCGGCGAGCGCTGTCTCCTCGGGGCCATCGTCGTCCTCGGTGACGACGAGGCTGTCCGCCCAGTCGTCGAGCGTCGCTTTCGGTCGGGTCGTCCGACTTCTCAGGGTGTCGATGCAGATCCGACCGACCACCCGGGTCAGCCACCCGCCGAGGTTGTCGATCGGATCGTCGGCGTGCTTCTTGAGGCGGAACCAAGCTTCCTGCACGGCGTCCTCGGCGTCGGACATCGATCCGAGAGTGCGCGCGGCCAGGGCCAGCAGGTGCGGGCGGTGCCCTTCGAATGCTCTCGCAAGTTCTTCGTCGTCCACGACGGTTACCTTTCTGCGCGATGTTGCGTCATGGGTGTGACGAGCCCCGACGGGCAGACGTAACCAGCAGAGGAGATCAGATATGGACATCGTACTGTGGATCATCGCCGGCGCGCTGGCCGCGGCCTTCGGTGCCGGGGGAGCAGCACAGCTGCTGCTGAGCAAGGAGAGGTATCGGGCGCTCGGCGAAAGCCAGCACTGGGTCGATGACTTCGGCCGTGGCCACATCAAGGCCATCGGCACCATCAAGATCATCGGCGTCATCGGCCTGATCCTGCCGCCTGTCGTCGGGATCCTGCCGGTGCTGTCGCCGGTGGCGGCCTGTGGACTCATGCTGGTGATGACGGGTGCGGCCACGACCAGATTCCGCCGGAGCGAATGGGGGTTGATGGCCGGAGACGTCGCCTATCTCCTGGCATTCGCGTTCCTCGCCTGGGGCAGGTTCGCGCTCGCCCCGTTCGGCGGTTGACTCGCCTCAGTCGAGACGTCCGGTCAGCCGCTGGGCGCGGGCGGCCGGAGACTCCGTCTCGGCCTCGCCGGGCTCGACGTGATGGTCGGTGAAGAGGTCGACGATCTCGCAGTCGAGCGCGATCGCCAGTTCCGGCAGCCGTTTGATGTTGATTCCCATCCGACCGCGCTCGAGCTGCGAGTAGGTGCTCACGGAGAGACCGGAACGAAACGCCACCTGCTCCTGTGGCAGGCCGGTCCGGTGGCGCAGCCGCTGCAGTCGCTGGGCAAAGGTGCGGAGGAAATCGTCATTGCCGGTCACACCCTCCAATCTGCGGACTGCTGGGCGGATACACCAGAGTGAAGACGACTGGGAAAATACTCCTCGCCCAGTTCGGCAGGGGCGTGCTACGGGTTGGCGTGCTATGGGTGGATGGCCCGCTCCTCACTCGACCGGCCCGGGTCGAGGTGGGCGATGTCGGACACGCGCAGGGGCACGAATTCTCCCTCGCCCTCGGCGGAGACGACCCGGGTGGTGACGCAGACGTGGTCGCCGCCGTCGTCGAGCACGGCGATCCGCTCGAGCACCATCCGGTTCGGACACCGGCGGAGCAGGGGCAGCCCGTGGTCGTCAGTGTCGACCTCAAGTCCGGCGAACTTGTCCGTGTCCTTGCCCGAGCGGCTTCCGAACAGCTCGGCGACCTCCACATCGTCGGAGGTGAGGAAGTGCACGGCGAAGTGGGTCGCCCTGAGGCCGAGCACATAGGTGTGGTTGGCCTTCGACAGCCAGACGCTGTACCGCTGCGGCCCGATGCTCGACTGCGCGTGGAAGCCGACCACGCATCCGCCTCGTTCGCCCTCGACAGCCGTCGCCACGACGATGATCGGCGAGTTCGCCGCCGACATCAGGTCCTCGAACGCATTGTCACTCATTGGGCTCACCTGCTTTCTGCTTCTTCTCGTAGCGGAGGAAGAGCGTGCTGTCCTCGGCCGCGACTCCCTCCAGTTCGAACTCGGCGATGCCGGCGCCAACGGGGTTGACGCAGACGGGCAGCGGGTCGCCGCCGATGAGCGGGGAGATCGACAGGCACAGTTCGTCGAGGCGGTCGGCCGCGACGATCTCTCCCAACCAGGTGGGACCGCCTTCGCACAGCACCACCCGGTGACCGCGCGCTGCCAGCGCCGCGAACGCCTCGGCGGGCTCCACCCGGTCGTCACCGGCGACGATGACCTCGGCCACCTCGGCGGCCCGAGCACGGCGACCAGGATCGGAGGCCGCGCACGTGATCACGTGGGTGCGGGCATGATCCGGGGAGTCGGTGAAGATCCGGGCCGTCCAGTCGAGGTCAAGGGACCGGCTGACAACGGCGACCGGTGGGGTCGCCGGCCGGCCGGCGGAGGTCCGGGCCGCGCGAGCCTGCGCGTCGAGCCTGGCGACTCCGTACCTCTCGCGGCGCACGGTCTCGGCTCCGACCATGACGATGTCGGCGATCCGGCGCATCCTGCGGAACAGGGACTGGTCGGGCCCGGTCGACAGGGGTCCGACCTTGCCCTGGACCGCGGCGGTGCCGTCGAGGCCGGCGACCATGTGTCCGATCACCCAGCACTCGTGCTCCACCCGGGTGCGGTCGACGTCGAGGTACGGCGCCAGCGGATCGGTGAGGTCCGGCGATCTCTTGAGGACATGCATTCCTTTACACTACCGCCGCCGCTGCCTGGACGACGGGGCGATTATTGTCCGTGCTTCCTGCAGTCGAGGAGAACCCTGACACTCTGTCATGGTGGTCCCGACCGTCGTGTCCGAAGCGAATGGAACAGTGGCTGCATGGACAAGAAGCTCATCGAATCCGAGGCAATGGCGATCGTGGACGAGGCAGCGGCGCGGATCCTGATGCCCCATGAGGGGGAGTGCCTGCTGTGCTACGTCTATCGGCAGCTGACGGAGTTCGGATGCGACGGCACCCATCGGTTCGCACGCAGCTTTCGTGACTGCACCGCACCGCGGGCGACGGCTCTGCTGCGGAATCTGGCCCGGGCAGGTGCCTGCTGCTGCGACTGCGAGATCTTCAGCAACGCCTACCGCCTGGGCCCGCGCCCCTTGGTTCTCCATTTCCAGCGGGCCACCCCGACCGAGAGCGATCAGAATGCCGATGCCGAACCGTTCCTGTGGTGCCAGGGAGTCCGCCGCGGTTCGACTCAGGCGTGCGGGAACTGGGTGAGGATGAGGAGATGAGCATGTCGGAATTCGATCCATTATCCTCGTAAGCACCATCTCAATGAGGAGACGCAATGAGCCGCGCTGTACAGATCACCTTCGACTGCCATGACCCGGTCCGACTTGCCCGCTTCTGGGCCGAAGTCCTCGGCTACGTCATTCCCGGGCCTCCAGGGGTGACCCTGGACGAGGGAGCGGACCCCTTCGAGGCGTGGAACAGCTTCGTCGCCGATCTCGGAATCGAGCTCGACCCCGCCGATCTCCGCGCCGCCATCGAGGATCCCCAGGGGCGGGGCCCGCGGGTGTTCTTCCAGATCGTGCCCGAGGGCAAGACCGTGAAGAACCGGGTCCATCTCGACGTTCGCGTGGCCACGGGGCTCCAAGGGGAGGCTCGGATGGAGGCCCTCGAATCCGAATCCGCTCGGCTGCTCGAACTCGGTGCCCAGCGGCTGAGCCGGGTCGAACCCCAGCCGCCCCTGGAGACCGGGTTCATCGTCATGAGCGATCCCGAAGGCAACGAATTCTGCCTGGATTGAGACCGCCGATGA
Organism: Brevibacterium sp.; assembly: GCA_031179165.1. Classification (GTDB taxonomy): domain Bacteria; phylum Actinomycetota; class Actinomycetes; order Actinomycetales; family Brevibacteriaceae; genus Brevibacterium. The sequence continues at coordinate 6,466 of JAPSIC010000066.1, read as the reverse complement.
GAATCCTCTTAGACACCTGTCGTGAACCGGCAGGTCTGGTTACGGTGGGCACATGAGACTGAGAAGAGCGGCAATGACGACAGCAGCAGGAGCGGCGATGCTCGCCTGGGCCCTGGCGGGATGCGGCAGCGAAGGCACCGGTGGCGGCGGATCGGAGGAGACCGAGGCTCCCGCCGCAACCAGCGCTGGGACCGGATCCTCCCCGGCCACGGAGACCGCCGGATCAGATGCGGAGACCGCCGGAACGGGCCTCGCCCCGGACGTGGACCTGAGCAGCCAGTCCCCGTCGGTGACCCCGGAGCAGGCGATCTCCACCGCCGAGAAGGAGGCAGGGAAGGGGACGCTGACGTCCATCGAACTCGACTTCAACGAGCGGGCCGAGATCTGGCAGTACGAGATCACGATCCAGGACGGGTCGACCGAGCACGAGGTCGAGATCGACGCCGGATCCGGCGACGTCCTCAACACCGAGAAGGACGACACCGACGACCAGGCGGTGGCCGTCAGCCTGGAGAAGCCGATGACGTACGACGAAGCCCTGAAGCTCGCCCAGGAGAAGGGCTCGGGTCGCCTCGAAGGATGGAAGCTCGAACACGACGACGAGCGCTTGGAGTACCAGTTCGACTTCGACGACCAGGGTCGGGACATCGAGATCGCCGTCGACGCCGAATCGAAGAAGGTCACCGTCGACGACTGAAGTCACCGTCGACGACTGAAGTCACCGTCGACGACTGAGCAACCCGCAGCCTACCCCGGTTCGGTCGCCAACACCCCCAGGTACCGTGCGATCTGGCGCGGTCCGGATCTGGGCGCGACCGCCTCGACGTCGGGGTTGTAATTCGTGTTCGTGTTGACGTCATAGGTGAGGACCGAGCCGTCCGCGGTTTCGATGAATTCGACCCCGGCGATCCCGATCCCGTTCGCGGTGAGGAACGACGACAGCCGGGGGATGATCGGCAGGTGCTCCGCGTCCTCGCGCAGGCTGAACAGCGGCGTCGCACCCGGCACCGCACAGGCATCGGCGGGACAGAGTTCGAAGCTGCCCGATGAGGTGTCGACGCGCACCGCGTAGACGAACTCCCCGCCGACGAATTCGGCCCGGGTGATGAATCCGCCTGCCGACTCCACGTACTCCTGGAGCAGTGTGATGCCGTCGACCGGTGATTCGAACGACGGTGACTCGACGAACTCGGCGAACGAGGCGTGATCGTCGAACCGGCGCACACCCAGCCCCTTGCCGCCCTGATTGTGCTTGCAGATGAAGGGGGCGGTGAACTCCCGGGAGCGGCGGACGAGATCGGCGGTGCCGAACACGGCCACCGTTCGCGGAACCGCGATGCCCGAGGCGCGCAGGGCCGAGTACTGGGCGACCTTCGACATCTCGAGCTCGATGACCGAGCGGCCGTTGACGACCGTGCGTCCATGCGCTTCCAGCCAGGTGAGGACGGAGCGGCCGTAGTCCCTGACGTGCTCCGGGCCCCGAGTGTGCGCCGAGGCCGACAGACGCGACCAGAAGACTCCGTCGGGCGGTGGGGCGCCGACATCGAAGGAACCGCTGGTCAGCAGCCATTCCTCGAGCGGGACTCCCTCGGCGTCGAAGGCGGTCCGGAAGGGTGGGAGCCAATCGGGATTGTCATGGATGACGTGCACTGTCCTCATGGTCCCAGCGTACGCTGGGGAACCATGACCACTCAGAGAACGGCGGCCCACAGCGGTCGCCTCGAAGTCATCGCCGGTCCGATGTTCTCAGGGAAGTCGGAGGAGCTGATGCGCCGGGTCCGGCGGGCGAAGATCGCCGGGGTCAAGGTGGCCGTGATCAGCCATGCACTCGACACCCGCGCCGATCTCTCCGCCATCACCTCGCACATCGGGGTGAATATCCCGGCCGTCGCCGTGCCCGACGTGGCCACCCTCGCCGAGGTGGTGGCAGCCGAGGACTGCGAACTTGTGGCGATCGACGAGGCCCAGTTCTTCGGTCCCGCACTCGTGCCCTTGGTGGGCGAGCTGGTCGCGGCCGGGACCACGGTCATCGTCGAAGGACTGTGCGTGACCTTCGACGGCGGCCCCTTCGAACCGATGCCCACGTTCATGGCGATCGCCGAGGACGTCCTCAAACTCACCGCCGTGTGCACCGTCTGCGGCCGGGACGCGGTCTTCCACCAGCGGATTCCCGCGGCAGAGGCCGCCGCGGAATCCGCGGACGGGAGCCCGGGAGGAACTGCCGGGGAAACGGTGGCCGCGACCGAGATCGACGCCAGCCACGTCGGCGGTCTCGAATCCTACGTCGCCCGGTGCCGGGAGCACTTCGCGCCGCCTGCCGCGCCATCGGCCCGCTGACCGCGCCATCGCGGCTGACCGCGCTGGCTCACGGCGAAGGGCGGTTCAGTCGATGTCCGCCCACAGCTGCCGCCAGATCTCGGCGAGGGACTCGACGGTGAAGTGGGCATTGAGACCGCTCGGCTGGGGCACCACGTGCAGGGCGACGCCCTCCGGCCAACCGGGGACCGCGCTCGTGTCCTGTCGGCCGATCTGAGCCTTGGGCAGGGAGAAGCCGATCCGATACGCGGTGATCCCGGCGATGGCCACGCATGCCGGCCGCAGGGCCCGCACTCGCCGCACCAAATGTGCGGCCCCGTCCCGCAGCTCCTGCTTCGTCAGTTCGTCGGCCCTCGCCGTCGCGCGGCCGACGATGTTGGTGATCCCGATCCCGCGCTCGAGCAGCGCAGCCTCATCGCGCGGGTCCAACCCGCGAGTGGCATCGACCTGGCGGTCGGTCAGCCCCGCTCGATGCAGGGACGGCCAGAAGCGGTTGCCGGGCCGGGCGAAGGGCGCGTTGACCGCCGCGGTCCACAGCCCGGGGTTGATCCCGACGATGAGGAGCCGAAGTCGTGGGGACTCATCCGGTTCGGCGGGGAGCACGTCGTCGATCGCGTCGGGATCGTCGACGGCGAACCGCGCGAGGTCCGCCTTCGTCGGCTTCCGGCCGCCGAGGGGAGACGGCCTGCGACTGCTTCTGAATTCGACACCACTCACCCCTTCACAGTACCGCCGAGGTGGTCGGCGACGACACCGCGTTGACCTGGGCAGGCATCACGAAGAGACTGAACTCGATCGGCGGGGAGAGCGGGTGAGGAGGGTCATGGGTCGCAAGCACGGCAGCGAGCACAGTCGCCAAGGGTGGCTGTGGGAGTCGGCCCCCTTCCATTTCGAGACGACCTGGCGCACCGACGCGGATGCCGCCACCGTCTGGACCACTCTGACCGACATCGACAGCTGGCCGCGGTGGTGGCCGGGAATCACCTCGGCGCGCACGGTCGAGGACCGGCACCCCGGCTCACCCGGCAGCATCGGATCACCCGGCAGCACCGGATCACCCGGCAGCATCGGACCGGGCACCCGGGCCCGGCTCGAGGTCCGGAGCGCGCTCGGCTTCCGACTGCGCTTCGAAGTCGAACTCCAGCTCGAGGACACCCCACGGTCGATGATGTTCACGGCCTCCGGCGATCTCAGCGGCGTCGGTCACTGGTCCCTCACCGAGCATGGGCCGGTGACGACGGTGTCCATCCTGTGGTGCGTGACAACGACTCGGCCGCTGATCAGGCTGCTGCGGCCCCTGGCACCGGGCGCGCACGCACTGGTGATGGGGGCGGGGAACTCCGGGCTGAACAGCCTGCTGAGTCAGTCCGCGTCCTGACCGGCCTGCATCCAGGCATCGATTCCGCCCGTCAGCGACTTCACCGAGACGCCCGCCGGGGCGCTCGCCGAGAGCACGTCGACGGCCTGTGCGGACCGGACACCCGACTTGCAGTGGACGACGATCTCCACCGGTCTCGCAGTCTGGGCGGCGACGGCCGCTCCGACCGCCTCGGCGAGGGCCGGCCACCCCTGGGAGAGCACCGCGTCGAGGGGCACATGCACCGAGCCGGGGATCGCGGAGAGCTCCCGCTCCCAGCCCGCCCGGACATCGATGAGCAGCGGTCGCGGATCCGCGGCGAGGAACTCCTCGACGCCGATCTCCCCGACGCCGACCCCACCGGGCCCGCCGCTTCCAGCCCCACCGGCCCGAGTCCCAGTCCCACCGGTCAGAGCGGCGCAGGCGAGAGTCGCCTCGGAGAGGTCGGTGACCGGGGCCCGGTCGGGATCGGGGGAGAACCGCAGCGTCGAGTAGTCGGCCGCGAGGGCGTCGCAGCGGAGCAGACGGCCGATGAGCGGTGTCCCGATGCCGCAGATGAGCTTGATCGCCTCGGTCGCCATGGCCGAGCCGATGCTGCCGCAGAGGACTCCGAGGACCCCGCCCTCGGCGCACGCGGGCACCGAGTCGGCATCCGGGATGTCGGGGAACAGATCGCGCAGCATCGGTCCGTGACCGGGAACGAAGGTGCTCACCTGACCCGCGAAACGGAAGATCGTGCCCCAGACGAGGGGAGTGCCGGTGAGTTCGGCGGCGTCATTGGACAGGTACCGCGTGGCGAAGTTGTCGGCCCCGTCGAGGACGATGTCATGGGCGGCGAACAGGTCGAGCGCGTTGTCCGGGCCCAGACGGTCCGCGATCGGGTGCACGGTCAGCTCCGGGTCGAGTCGCAGGAGGGCATCGCGGGCCGACTCGACCTTCGGCCGGCCGACATCGGCGTCGCGGTGGAGGACCTGACGCTGCAGGTTCGAGGTCTCGACCACGTCGTCGTCGATGATCGTGATCGAGCCCAGACCCGCCGCCGCCAGGTACTGCAGGACGGGTGCGCCGAGCCCTCCGGCGCCGATGACGAGCACCGAGGCCGCCCGCAGTCGGCGCTGACCGTCGAGCCCGACATCCGGCAGGCTCAGATGCCTCGAGTAGCGCTCGAGCTCCCGGCGGCTGAGCTTCTCGACGGGAGCGACCAGCGGGCCGGGATTGACGACGGCGCTCACCGGTCGGCCTCGAGGGCGTGGTCACCGGCCGGGACCGGGTCGAGCATCCCCTCGAAGGACGACGAGGCGAGCGCCAGGGGACGCTTCGGGATCCGACCGGCATGCCGGGCCAGATGGCCGGACTCGACGGCGAGGGCCATCGCTCGTGCCATCGCCTGTGCGTCGTGGGCGCGGGTGACGGCACTGGCCAGGAGGACGGCCGTGCAGCCGAGTTCCATCGCCAGCGCGGCGTCCGAGGCGGTGCCGACCCCGGCATCGAGGATGATGGGCACCTGCGCACGGGAGACGATGGTGTCGATGTTGTGCGGATTGAGGATGCCCAGGCCGCTGCCGATCGGGGCGCCGGCGGGCATGACCGCTGCGACCCCGGCATCCTCGAGGCGCTTCGCCAGCGCCGGGTCGTCGTTCGTGTAGGCGAAGACCGTGAACCCGTCGAGGACGAGTTCCTCGGCGGCCCGGAAGAGCTCGATCGGATCGGGCAGCAGGGTGTCCTCATCGGCGATGACCTCGAGCTTGACCCAGTTCGTCTCGAGGGCCTCGCGGGCCAGCTGTGCGGTGCGGATCGCATCGCGGGCGGTGTAGCACCCGGCGGTGTTCGGCAGGATGCGGATCCCGAGCCTCTCGAGGAGGGCGAAGACCGAATCCCGGGCCCCGGCGTCGAAGCGGCGGATCGCGACCGTCGTCAGCTCCGTCGCCGAGGCGCGCAGGGCGCCTTCGAGGATGCTCAGTGAGCTCGCGCCTCCGGTGCCCATGATCAGTCGTGACTCGAGGCTCACCTCGTCGATGGTCCAGCTCATCTCAGCCTCCCTGCACCGCGGTGACGACGTCGACGGTGTGCCCGTCGGCGAGGACGGACTCTAACCAGCGTCCGCGGCGGACGACGGTGCCGTCGATCGCGAGGGCGATGCCGAGGCGGGAGCCGTCGACGGGACTGCCGTCGGGGCCGAGCTCCTTGTCCGTCAGGGCGGTCACGAGGTCGAGGGCGGTGGTGGCGGGTGCGACGTCTCGGCGCTCGCCGTTGAGCGTGATGGTGATCGGTGCGGTCATGGTTGGCTCCCAGTCAGGTGGTCGGGATGGGACGGAACGGGGTGGGGCGGGGACGGAACGGGGTGCGATGGTGGGGCGGACGGCGACCGCACGAACGGGGATGACGGGCCGCGCTCGAAGCGCCGCGGTGACACGGCGTCGCGGGCTCCCGCCGGCGCCCATTCGGAGTCCCGGCCGAGCACGAGGTCGGCGGTCAGTCGGGCGCCGAGGGGCGCGAGCAGGATGCCGTGGCGGAAGTAGCCGGTGGAGACGACGCAGCCGTCGTCGATGCGCCCGATGGTGGGCAGATCGTCGGGGGAGCCGGGGCGGGCGCGTGTCGTGATGTCGGTGATCTCGCACTCGAGGATTCCGGGCACGAGGCGTTCGGCGTCGTGCAGCAGCCGGTGGACGCCGCCGGCGCTGGTGCCGGACCGACCGTCCTCCCGCGAGGTCGCGCCCAGGACCAATTCGCCGTCGGGGCGCGGCACCACGTAGACGGGCCGCCCCGTGACGAGGCCGCGGACGGTGCGGGTCA
>JAPSIC010000065.1 GCA_031179165.1 Brevibacterium sp. | reverse complement strand
GCGCCTGCCGGCGATGTCGATGGCCTGCCGGTCGCGGTCGATGCCGATGAGGTGGACGTCGGGAAATCGGTCGAGGACCGCCTCGGCGTGACCGCCCATGCCCAGGGTTCCGTCGACGACGACCGGGTCGATGCCGGCGTCCCTGGCGGCCTCGACCCCGACCCCGATGAGCTCGACCACGCGCTCGAGCAGCACGGGTACGTGTTGGGAGTCCATAGGGGGTCCTTCGCGGGTCGTCGGGTCGTCGGGTCTGCGGGCTGTGCACTGCTGGGGCCAGAACCTTGACCGCCGCTGCCCTGCCACCGGGGAAGTGCGTCAGGACTGCCGAGCTTCGGAACCGGGGAAGTACCCCGAAACTTGGACCACGGCGGGCAAGGATCAAACCCGAGCAGTGTCAGATCACTCCGGGAATCACCTCGTTCTCACGTTCGGCGAAGGTCCGCTGAGCGTCGACGAGGTACTCCTCCCAGGTCGGGGCGTCCCAGATCTCGACGCGGTTGCCCATGCCGATGACTGCGACTTCCCGTTCCAGTGATGCGTACTGCCGCAAGATATGAGGAACCGTGATGCGTCCCTGTTTGTCCGGCTGATCCGCAAATGCCGCCGACAGGAAGACACGCTGGTAGTCGCGGGCTTCCTTGTTCGTCTTCGGCGCGTTCTGGATCCGCTCATGCTCGGCTTCGAACTCCTTGGTCGGGAACAGGGTGAGACAGTTCTCCTGACCTCGGGTCAGCACGAGTCCGGGCGAGAGCTCGTCGCGGAACTTTGCGGGCAGGATGAGGCGACCCTTGTCATCGAGCTTCTGCATATGAGTGCCCAAGAACATGTCGTCTCACCCCTTTCGAAACCCAATCGGCTCCGATAGCAACCACACTACTCCACTTCCCTCCACCCAATCCAGCACTTTTCCCCAATTCAAGAGTTTGGAGGACAAACGCCCAGGTCAGACCGGTGGAGGAAAGTGGGGAAAATCCGGATCGGCGCGTCTGCCACCGGCCCAATCGACCCCTCGGAACCCCCGATCAGCGCCCGAACCACGCCGGCGTTCGGGCGTCGTGGCAGGGCTGGACCCGCATGATCTCGCGGGTGGAGTGCGGTGGGGAGCGAAGTGGAGGGACCGGGTGGAGGGAAGTGGGGAGGATGGTGGAGGGACCGAGTGGAGGCGGGTGGGGAGAGAAGTGGGGCGGCGGGTGGGGAGAGAAGTCGGGCGGCGGGTGGAGCGCCGTGGGGAGTGACGTGGACGGGGCGTCGCGGGGACGGCGGGTGGGGCGTCGTGGGAACGGCGCGTGGGCGTCGCGGGGAGGGAAATGGGGCGGTCCGCGCACCTGTGAGAGCGGTGTGTGGAGGGGAAGGGCCGTTTGGGGGAGAATGGGGTGCATGTCGATCAGCCACGAAGCCACACAGACCAACTCTGCGATCGGTGCCGAGCACATCGAATGGGTGCAGCAGCTGACCGCGCGCGCACGGACCGCGATGAACGCGGTCCTCGAAGGCAAGGACGACGCGGTCGGCCTGTCCCTCATCACCCTTCTGGCCGGGGGCCATGTGCTGCTCGAGGATGTTCCCGGCGTCGGGAAGACCCTGCTGGCGAAGGCGATGGGCAAGGTCGTGGACGGCTCGGTGCGGCGCATCCAGTTCACCCCCGACCTCCTGCCGACCGACGTGGTGGGCGTCAACCTGTTCAACCAGGAGACGCGTCACTTCGAGTTCCGGCAGGGGCCGGTGTTCGCGAACATCGTCATCGCCGATGAGATCAATCGCGCCTCGCCCAAGACCCAGTCGGCGATGCTCGAGTGCATGGCCGAGAACCAGGCGACGATCGACGGCACGACCTATCCGATGCCGTCGCCGTTCATCGTCGTCGCCACGCAGAACCCGATCGACATGGAGGGCACCTACGCCCTGCCCGAGGCGCAGCGCGACCGCTTCATGATCCGCGTCTCCCTCGGCTACCCCCGCGCCCAGGACGAGGTCGACCTGCTCGACAATCAGATCGCCCACGATCCCCTCGGCAGCGCCCAGCCCGTGTCGAACCTCGAGCAGATCACTCAGGCACGGGACATCGTCCGGCATGTCAGCGCGAGCAGGCAGCTGCGCGAGTACATCGTCTCGATCCTCGACGCCACCCGCAATGATCCGGCGATCGTGCTCGGCTGCTCCCCGCGCGGTGGGGTCCATCTCCTCCGGGCGGCGAAGGCGCGGGCGGCGCTGTCGGGTCGGACCTATGTCACTCCCGATGACATCCAGTCCCTGGCGCCCTTCGTCCTCGCCCACCGGATCATTCCGCGCGACGGGGACGATTCCGAACTCGCGGCGGACCTGATCGGACGGGTTCTCGGCCGGGTCCCCGTCTCGACGAACCAGTGACCGCATGCGCCTGAGCACCTCGGGAATCATCTTCATCATCACCGGGGCCGCGCTGATCGTCGCGGCCTACCGCTTCGCTCTGCCCGGTCTGCTCCCGGCCGGAGTGCTGCTCCTGGCTCTGGTGGCGCTGTCGGCCCTCCTCATCCTCTGGGGCACCAGGCGGGTGTCCATCACCCTGGAGACGACGCTGCCCGAGGTCGCCCTGCCGCACTCCTCCGACCGCTACCCGCTCGCCCCCGAGGGCAAGGAGGTCGAGCTCCAGGCACTGGTGGTCAACACCGGACGACTGGCCATCCCCGCCTCGACGATCGACTTCGTCGCCGCCGACGGCTTCGGCGAGTCGACGACGGGCGAGGTCCCCGCCCTCCCCCACGGGCAGGGACAGACGGTTCTCACCTCGTTCACCCCCAACCGGCGCGGACTCAGCGGCCTCGAGTCGGTGCTCATCACCGTGGCGGGACCCTTCGGCCTGGTCACGACGAAGAAGAAGGTGCTCGACGGCTTCCCGGTCGCCGTCGCGGTTCCGACCCTGGGGGCGCGGATCCCCAAGGATTCCGCGATCCGGCCCGCCCGCCTCGACGAGGGCAAGATCCGGTCCGGGCACACCACCCGGGACTTCCACACCCGCGAATACGTGCCCGGTGACGACCTGCGGCACGTGCACTGGCCGACGACGGCGAAGTCCGGTGAGCTCATGGTCCGGCACGAGGCCGAGGAGGAGACGCTCCACGCCCTCCTCGTCGTCGATCTCGAGGGTCCCGATGAGCACCCGGATGAGCTGGAGACCGAATTCCTGCTGGCCGCCGCGACGGCCGCCGGGATCGCGTTCCTCCGCGCCGACTACGAGGTGTTCGCGGTCGTGCCCGGACACCAGACCAGATTCAGGGGCACCCGAGACATCGACCGACTCCGACTGCTCACCGCTCTCGTCGAGCCCGGACCGGTGCAGCTGCCGACCCACGACAACCCGAACCATGTCATCATCTGCGCGGCCGACGATTCGCGCGCCGAGGCGATGGCCGCGCACTTCACCAAGCGGACTCCGGTCACGATCCGCAGCCTCAGTGAGATCGACGACATGACGCTGCTGGGGCTGACCGAGGACCTGCCCGAGTCGTGGACCGCGTTCGATGCGAAGCGAGTGAGACGATGAACAACGACCCCAGAACTCCTGCCTGGCTCGAGGCCGGCGCGGTTCTCGTGGCCATGTCGCTCACGGCATTCGGCCTGTCAGCCGTGTTCGCCGACCTCAAGTGGCTGCCCCCTGTCCTCCTCGCGGTGTTCCTCATCGTCGCCGTGGGAGCCCTGTTCAGGGGAATCCCCGTGCTGCGCGCCAGTGGGACGGCCGTCGTCGCCCAGTGCGTGGTCGGCCTGCTCGCCGTGCTGGTCCTGTGCGTGCCACAGACCCTGCTGCTCGGCTTCGTTCTGACCGGCAGCTCCTTCGTCGCCGTGATCGAGCTGCTGTCCACGGGAGTCAGCGATCTCTACGCCACGACTCCACCGGCCCCCAGCACCCCCGGGTTCACGGCGATGCTCGTCATCGCGTTCACCCTGATCACGATCCTCATCGACGGGCTGGTCGCCGATCTGCGCGCGCCCAAGGTCAGCGGGGTGCTGCTGCTGGTGCTGTGGATGATCCCGGTGTTCTTCGCTCCGGCCCAGGTCATGTGGTGGCATGTCGCGGCGATCCTGGCCGCGTTCCTGCTGCTCATGCTCAGCCCCTACTTCTCCTCGGCGAGGTGGCGAGGCGGTCTCACCGCCCTCGTCGCGGGCGCCCTGGCTGTGGCGCTCGGGCTCGGCATCCCCACCCTCCTGCCGCAGGTGCCGACGATCGAGAACCGGGCCTCGGGCAATCAGGCCGACCTCACGGTGACGAACCCGTTCCTCGATCTGCGCGCCGATCTCGGCAACCGCGACGACAGCACGCTCTTCCACTACACCACCACCGCCGAGGATCCGCCGCCGGTGCGGCTGACCTCGATCGACTCGTTCGACGGCCAGACCTGGGCGCCGTCGCCGTTCGAGCTCGACCCGTTCGCGATCGCCGTCGAGGGGCTGCCGTGGCCGCAGGGTCTGCCGCGCGACGAGAAGCACACCGAGCAGAGCATCGACGTGACGATCGGTGACTACGACCAGCAGTACCTGCCGACCCCGTACGCCCCGCAGCAGCCGTCGGGGCTCAACCGCCGCTGGATCTACGACGAGGACTCGCTGACGATCGTCGGCAACGGCGAACGGACTTCCGGCCTCGAATACTCGATGGACTACCTCTCCGTCGAGCCCTCGGCCGAGGACCTGCAGTCGGCGACCCCCGTCGACGCCGGCGAGTTCGAAACCGAGCTCGAGGTCCCGGCCAGCCTGCCGCAGAGCGTGCGCGACACCGCCGACGAGGTGACCGCGGGAGCGAAGAACCAATGGGAGGCGGCTGTCCTCCTGCAGGCGTACTTCCGCAGCGGTGAGTTCGAGTACTCCCTCGACGCTCCCGAGCAAGCCAGCGGCGACGCGATCTCCGACTTCCTCGTCGACAAGAAGGGCTACTGCGTCCAGTTCTCCTCGGCGATGACGATCATGGCGCGGACCATGGGCATTCCGGCTCGGATCGGCGTCGGCTTCGCCGGCGGCGAGAAGTCCGGTGAGGGCTACGAGGTCAGCATGCAGGATTCGCACGCGTGGCCGGAGCTCTACTTCGAGGGTGTCGGCTGGGTGCGGTTCGAGCCCACCCCCGGCGGACCGGCCGGTGCTCCCCCGCAATGGTCGGTGGCCAGCGGGGACACCGGCGAGGAGTCGGAGGAGGAAGCCGAGGAGACCGCCTCGCCGAGCGAGGAGCCGAGCGAGAGTGCCTCGCAGTCCCCGGCGGCAGAGTCCGAGGCGCCCTCGGAGGAGCCGACGACCGCGGCGGCCGAGGAGACGGGCGCCGACCACACCACGTATCTCTGGGCGGCAGCGATCGCCATTGCCGTCATCCTGCTCCTCGCCGTGCCCGGGCTCTGGCGTCTGCTCCAGCGCAGGCGACGCACGAGCGCTCCCGTCGATCTCGAACATGTCTGGACGGAGATCCGGGCGCTGGCGACCGACTACGGCCAGAGCCTCGATCCCAGCCGGACGCTGAGGTTCAACGAGCTCGTCCTGGCGGGCAAGGTCGCCGGCGACGCCGGCGCGGGAGCCGGAGCGACGCGCGATGCGCGTGCCGAGGGCGACGCCGGCGCGGGAGCCGGAGCGACGCGCGATGCGCGTGCCGAGGGCGACGCGACGGGTGACACCGGTGCCGGGGCCAAGCAGGCAGGAGGCGGCGAGTCCTCTTACCTCGCCTCCCTGCAGAGTCCCGTCCCGACCCTGATCCGACCTGACCGGGACACGGCGCTGGCATCGTTCATCGACGCGCTCGAAGCCCAACGCTACGGATCCCGCGACGAGGAATTCAGCTCTTCCGAGGCTCATGCCGTGGTCGACGAGGTGCGAACGGCACTGGCCGACAATGCCACGCCTGGACAGCGGATCTCCGCAGTCGCCTGGCCCGCCAGCGTCTTCAACGCACCCAGGTGAGGCCGTCATCGCGGCACTGAGATCGTCAGGGAGACCACTTGCGATCTTCGAAGACGTCGAATGAGGGACCACGTCGAATGAGGATCGCGTCGCGTGACGCTTTGTGTCGGGAGGAGACTCGGAACACTTGCGATCACATTCGATGCAGATCACGTTTGAACCTGATCGCCTGCATCAGATCTGATCGAGAACCTGAACAGACTGGCGCCGCCGGACGCTGGGGCGCTGGGGACTCGTGGTGCCGGGGACTCGTAGCGCCGGGGACTGCGTGGCGCCGGCGGCGTTCGGGCACAAGAAAGCGTCCTCCGTGAAGAGGACGCTCAGTGATGCCCTGGACGAGGTTCCGGAATCATTCGCCGCGCTGGCGCTTCTCCCACCGATCCTCGATCCGGTTCATGAAACCGGAGGGCCCCTTGGGCTGCTGCGACTGACCGGAAGGCGTCTGCGAGTTCTTCACCGCGGCCCCACCGGTGTGGGGGCGACTGAACGCCCAGTACATTCCGGACACCATCAGCCCGAATCCGACGACACCGAGAACGATCCAGAGACCATGATGCGTGACCATCGAGATCGCGAAGATGGCGGCGGCGAGACCGGCCAAGGCGAGCAGGATTCCCACCACGAATCGCCTCGCTGAGAAACCGGGGCTGCTGACTGCGGCCTGGGTTTCGGAGATGTTGCGTGCGAAACGTGGGTCTTCACTGCGCAGCTGCTTCTCCAATTGGTCGAGCAGCTGCTGTTCGTGATCGGAGAGTGGCATCTCGAACCCCCGTTTCGTGCGCGTTGACTGGTGACTCAATCATAGTCTCTGAACACTGAAAAAACATCTTGAGTACCAAAGGATGAACCTGATTCCCACGGCCTCTTCAGCCAGGACGAATAGACCCGGGTCGAGTCTTGGAAACCCATTCGAAGCTACTCCCCCTGCGGCGGCTTTCTCAGCAGAGAGGCTTGTGAAATTGCGTTCGTCCCGAACTTCCTCCGCACGTCATCGAGAGCGACCTCCGCGTCCCTGGTCGAATGCTCGGGCTCGTCCAGACGGGCCTGCCTGCCGCTGACGGAGAAGTCCATCAGACCCGCCGCGCGCACGCCCAGCAGCCGCACGCCCTTCGCCCTCGACTCCCGCAGGGACCGCAGCGCGGGTCGCAGCGCCTCGTGGATCTCGATCGCGAGATCGGTCGGAGCGCCGAGCGTGATCGACCGGGACAGGGTGGTGAAGTCGGCCAGCCGGTACTTCAGGCCCAGGCTCGTCGCGACCTTGCCCTCGGCTCGGATCCGGTAAGCCACCTTGTCAGACAGGCGGAGCAGTTCGTGTTCGAGTTCGTCGAGATCCCAGACATCGGCGCCGAAGGTGTGCTCGGCGCTGATCGATCGCTCCTTCGCGGGCCGGTCGAGACCGTGGGAATCCCAGCCGTGTGCACTGCGCCAGAGATGGTGGCCGTGCGCGCCGAAGACCCTGGCCGCCCAGTCCTCGTCCACGGCGGCCAGGTCGCCGATGGTCCGGATGCCGTACTTGGCGAAGCCCTCCTGGGTCTTCTCCCCCACCCCGGGCAGCGCTTCGATCGGCATCGGGTCGAGGAAGGCCTGCGTCGCCGCCAGGGGCACGAGGAGCTGTCCGGCGGGCTTGGCCCGGGCCGAGGCCAGTTTCGCGACGACCTGGCTGCCGGCGATCCCGACGGAGGCGTTGAGTCCGGTTCGCGCCGTGATCTCGGCCCGCAGCGCCGTCGTGATCTGCACGGGCGAACCGAGCCTCCGCACCGCCCGCGAGACGTCGATGTACGCCTCGTCGACGCTGACCTGGTGGTAGTCGGGCGTCACCTCGGCGACGAGGTCGAAGACCTGCCGGGAGTAGGACGAGTACAGGCCGTGCGAAGGCGGGATCACCTCGGCGACGGGGCACAGCGCCATCGCCCGGGACATCGGCATCGCCGCATGCACCCCGAACTCCCGTGCCTCGTAGCTGGCGGAGACCACGACGCCGCGACCGGCTCGGCCGCCGACGATGACCGGGCGGCCCCTGAGCTCGGGCCGGGTCAGGAGCTCGACGGACACGAAGAACGAATCCATGTCGAGGTGCAGCATCGTGGCACCGGCGTCGTCCGTGCCCAGGCGGGTGAGGTCACCGCCGGAGCGGGCCAGTTGCTTCCGACTCATCCCCTTCGCACACCCATCGTCGTCTCCAGCTGCTGTCGGCCCGGGTCGCCCGGGCCAGGTAGTCTGTCTGTCATGGTATCGCGCACCACTGTCATGACATTGCCGCTCGCTCTCAGTCTGCTCCTGGCCGGCTGCTCGACCCCGTCCGGCGACCCGGCCCAGAGCGCTTCTCCCTCGGCCGCCGCCCCCTCGGCTGCCAGCCCTTCGGCCGAGGCCGGAACGGAGCCCAGCCCACAGCCCTCGGAGACCGCTGCGGAACCGAAGCCGGAGACCGGGGTCGAGGACCTCCCCGACTTCCTCAAGCCCTACCCCGAGTCCACCGTCCTCTCGGCCTCGCGTGCCAAGGCGGAGGCATCGGCGGATGCGAAGGCGCTCGAGCAGGTCAGCCTGGTCATGCAGGTCAAGGCCGAGCCCGAGGACATCTTCAAGTTCTACGCCAAGTCGCTCGAGGACGCCGGGTTCGAGGCCTACGGCAAGGAGGTCAAGACCGACGAGGCGCGGGTCGTGAACTTCCGCCACAAGGACAATGACGGTCTGCTCGTGGTCACCATCAGCAAGGACGCCGCGGAGGATGCGAGCTCGATCGTCACGGTCGGGGGGACCGTCGCTCCATGACCTCCCCGCAGTCGACGCACCGGTCGGCCGGCCCCTCGCGCACCGCGACCGTCGCCGCCCTCGACGCACCTGAGACCATCGCCGCCGAGGTGAGCGCGGGCCTGACCGGGTTCCTCGAGGCCAAGGCGGATGAGTTCGAGGACATCTCCCCCGACGCCGCGGACATCTCGGACGCGCTGATCGACTTCACTCGGGGCGGGAAGCGGATCCGTCCGGTGCTGCTGTGGTGGGGCTATCAGATCGCGGCCGGCGGCGGCTTCGACCGCAGCTCGATCGGCCCGGCCCTCGCCCAGGCCGCCGGTTCGCTCGAGCTCCTCCACGCCGCCGCTCTCATCCACGACGACGTCATCGACCACTCCGACACCCGGAGAGGCAAACCCGCGCTGCACCGCCAGTTCGCGAACCTGCACGCCGACCACGGCTATCAGGGTGATAGGGAGTCCTTCGGGGTCGCGGCCGCGATCGTCATCGGCGACATCTGCCTGGCGCTGAGCGAGGAGCTCTTCGAGTCCGCCCAGACCGCCCTGGGGACCAGCCCGGGCGCCCGCGCGCTGCGGGCCCAGCTGCGCCGCGACGTCATGATCGGGCAGTTCCTCGATGTCCGCGCCGAGGTGATGCCCCTCGACGACGAACGCCTCGCCGAACGGGCCTGGGAGGTGCTCAGCTACAAGTCGGCGAAGTACTCGGTCGAGCAGCCGCTGCTGCTCGGGGCGGCCCTGGCCGGGGCCGATGAGGAGCTGCTCGCCGAGATCTCACGCTTCGGACTCCCCCTCGGGCAGGCGTTCCAGCTGCGCGACGACGTCCTCGGCGTCTTCGGGGATCCCGGTGCCACGGGCAAACCCGCCGGCGACGACATCCGGGAGGGCAAACGCACGGTCCTCATCGCGGAGAGCATGAAGCGGCTCTCGACCGCCGAGGTCGACGTCCTCGCGGCCCGGCTCGGTGACCCCGAACTCAGCGACGCCGAGGTGGGCGAGACGATGGAGATGCTGAGCGCGGGACTCGAGGCGGTGGAGTCCTCTATCGAAGCCAAGCACGCGCAGTCGCTGTCCGTCCTCGACGACTGGTCCGGCGGTGCAGCGCGGATCGGGCCGGAGGCTCGGGGGCAGCTGAGCGATTTCGCCCATGCCCTGAGTTTCCGGCAGAGCTGAGCGCAGCACCGCAGGCCCTGTCGGGGCAGCGGGAACGCCGGACGGCCATCAGGACTCAGCCCGGCTCGGGGGTCAGAAGGCCAGCGCCTGCGCCCGCCGCCTGACTTCCTTCCGGTTGCCGGCCCGGAGCAGGTCGATGGGTCGCCCGGGCAGCGAATCGTCCGGGGTGAACAGCCAGTGAATGGCCTCTTTGTCGTTGAAGCCGGCGTCCCTGAGCGTGCTCAGGGTTCCCTTCAGGGGCGTCAGCACCGCGCCGTCGACGAAGAATGCGGTCGGGACCCGCATCACCTTCGGATCGCCGTGCTTGTAGCCGCAGATCGCGCCGTCCTCGAGGAGCCTGCGCACCTGGGTGAAGCTCAGCCCCGTCTGCTCCGCGATGTCCGGCAGTGTTGCCCAATCCTGGACGAGTTCTTCGGTATTCACACCCCAAGCGTAGCAATTGCCGGGGTCATCGGCGGCACCTGCGCGGGATGCCGAGCGCTTGCGAAAAAACATCCCGCCATGCGGAGGCGAATCCCCGGCCGTGGGGGCGCCTGTCGATAACCTGGGTTGTGACGCTTCTCCATCCGATATTGAGTTCAACAGGTGACAGATGACTAGCACGCGACGGAATCCGCAGATTCCCATCACGGCCGCCCCTGACATCCGTGCTGCCTCGAAAGTGAACTCGACGGGACCGATCCCAGGTCTGGATGAGCAGGGAGCGGCGCACGCTGCCGCGCACGAGCACGCCGCCGCCCACGAGCACGGTGCCGCCCACGAGCACGGTGCCGCCCACGAGCACGGTGCAGCGTACGAGCACGCCGCAGTCCTCGATGACGCGCACGCCCGCGAGGCCACCGGCTCCCGCGAGACCACCGGTCCGAGTTGGATCTCCGGCACCGTCTCGGAACCCGTTCCGGTCACCCACGGCGGCCGCACATACAAGGTCAAACAGGGCGACACCCTCTACGCCGTGGCCAGCAAGCACGGCGTCTCCGTGCCGGCGCTGGCCGAGCTCAACCGGATCTCCCCCCGTCAGAACCTGCAGCAGGGCCAGGTGCTGTCCCTGCCGGAGAAGAACGACCTGCCCGACACCGACCCCTCCCATGTGGTCGCTCCCGGCGAGACCCTGGCCGGCATCGCCGCCCGGCACGGGATCTCCCCCGGAACCCTGCGGCGAGCCAATTCGATGGGTGAGTCGTCCTACCTCGCAGTCGGCGAGCTGCTCCTGCTGCGCGATTCCACCGCTCGAAGGCGGCGCCAGCAGCCCGAACCGCCGGCCGACCTTCCACGGGTGGCCGCCAGCGCGCAGACCCATGACGTGCGCCCCGAGGTCCTCCACGCCGCCCGGCTCAACAAGCACACGCTCCTGCGGCGTCGGCACCCCGCACCGGCGCAGGCCCGACTGCTCGTGGCCCAGATCGCCGTCGAGCTCGGCGCCGAACCCGAGCTCATGCAGGCCGTTGCCGCGCAGGAGTCGGGCTTCCAACACACCACCGTCTCCCCCGGGAACGCGATCGGGATCATGCAGGTCACGCCCCGCTCGGGCCGTTGGGCCAGCGACATCGTCGGCCGGGGGCTCGACCTGCTCGACATCGCCGACAACATCGTCGCGGGCACCGTCATCCTCGGCTGGCTGATCGAGACCGCGGAGTCCGAGGCCGAGGCGCTGGCCGGCTACTACCAGGATCTGCGCTCCGTCCGCGCCGACGGCGTCCTGCCCGAGACGAAGGCATTCGTCCGCGCAGTCCAGCTGCAG
Source organism: Brevibacterium sp. (assembly GCA_031179165.1). Taxonomy (GTDB): domain Bacteria; phylum Actinomycetota; class Actinomycetes; order Actinomycetales; family Brevibacteriaceae; genus Brevibacterium. The sequence continues at coordinate 5,993 of JAPSIC010000065.1, read as the reverse complement.
AGGCAGAGATTGAAGGAGGCGCTGTGAGCACTCGCACTGACCCACTCATCGGCGTCGTGCTCAACGAGCGCTATCGGATCGACGCCAAGATCGCTCGGGGCGGCATGGCCATGGTCTACCGCGGCACCGACCTGCGACTCGACCGCGAGATCGCCATCAAGGTGATGCACGAGCACCTGATCAACGACGAGACCTTCGTCGAGCGCTTCCGCCGTGAGGCGATCAACGCCGGCAGGCTCACCCACCCGAACCTCGTCGCCATCCACGACCAGGCCCGTGACGGCGACATCGTCTACCTGGTGATGGAGTACCTGCCCTCGGTGACCCTGCGCCGGGAGCTGCGCCATCGCGGCAGGTTCACCCCGCGTCAGGCGATCGTGGTCCTCGACGCGATCCTCGCCGCCCTCGAGGCGGTCCACTCGACCGGCATCATCCACCGCGATCTCAAACCCGACAACGTGCTCCTCGGCATCGACGGTCAGGTCAAGCTCGCCGACTTCGGGCTGGCGCGGGCCGTCACCACGGCGACCACGACGAAGACCCTCATCGGCACCGTGGGCTACGTCGCCCCGGAGCTGGTCACACGCGCCGGCGCCGACTCCCGGACCGATCTCTACACGGTCGGCATCATGTTCTACGAGATGCTCACCGGGATGCAGCCTTACACCGACGATGTGCCGATCCAGGTCGCCTACCGGCACGTCCACGACACCGTTCCCCCACCGTCTGATCAGGTGTCCGAGCTCAGCCCCCGCCTCGACGCCCTGGTGCTGTGGGCGACGTCGAAGGATCCCGACGACCGTCCCGACGACGCGGCCCAGTTCCGGCATGCCCTCGCCGAGGCGCGAGCGGAGATGACCGACGCCGAGCTCGACCTCGGTGCCCCGGAGGTCGAACCCGGTCAGCACGCCCCGGCGCTGACCGCGAGCATCGACCTCGGCGCCGAGGCCCCCAAGGAGAAGAGGTCGCGGACCGACGAGATCCCGTATCTCGATGAGGATGACGAGGACGTCGCCGAGGCGGACGAGGACGTCGCCGGAGCCAACGCCGATGCGGGCGCCGGTGCCGCTGAGTCCCGCAAGACGACCGCCCCCGGCGCCGCCGCGGTGATGGCCGCGACCGCCGACGACAAGTCGAGGACCGCGCCCCCGGCCAGTGCAGCGGGCGAGACCGAACCGGCCTCTGCCAAGGGCGCCGGCGCAGCGGGAGCGACCGAGTCGGGCACCGCCGCGGGCACCGGCGATTCGGACGAGAAGGCGACCGCCTCGGCGAACTCCGATAACTCGAAGAATTCGGCAACCTCGGACGATGCAGCCACCGTCACGGCGGCGGCCGCAGTCGCGTCGACGAGCTCGGCCACGGTCGCCTCGGCGCGACCGACCGGGTCCCGCCGGCGCAGACGGCGCTTGGCCACAACGGTGGCCGCGGCGTTCGTGGTCGTCGCCCTCATCGCCTGGATGATCGTCGCGAACCTGCCGACACCGGCAGCCATCGTGCCGGGAGAACTGGCGGGCAAGCAGGCCTCCGTCGTGACCTCCCAGCTCGAAGACACGGGCCTGCAGCCGCAGACGAAGGAGGTCTTCGACGACACCGTCCCCGCCGGGGTGGTCATCGGCACCGATCCCGTGGCCGGCTCCGAGCTGGCACCGGAGTCCGACGTCACCGTCGTCGTGTCCAAGGGCGAAGAGCTCTTCACCGTCCCGAAGCTCGTCGGTCTGCGCGCCGAGGACGCGAAGGAGGCGCTGGAGATGTCGGGCCTGGCGGTCGGGACGGTCAAGACCGAGCACAGCGACGAGGTGAAGAAGGACGTCGTCATCTCCGCATCGAAGAAGCCGGAGGAGCAGCTGTCCGGCGGCGAGAAGGTCGATCTGGTCGTGTCCAAGGGACCGGCGCCGATCCCCGTGCCCGATGTCGAGGGACTCAGCTACGAGGCCGCCTACGCCACCCTGGCCAAGCGCGGCTTCCGGGTGGGCAAGGAAGAGGTGTTCTCCGACACGGTGCCCAAGGGCGATGTCGTCTTCCAGTGGCCCAAGAGCACCGAGGCCAAGCCCTACGACTCACTCGTCATCGTCCGCGTCTCCAAGGGCAAGGAGAAGAAGGACGAGCCCAAGGACGACAAGAAGGATGAGAAGAAGGCCGACGAGAAGAAGGACGACTCGGAAGACAAGTGACGGCTCCTCCCGCGAGGGGATTCGTCGCTGAGGCCAGCGGATCGTCGGCCAGCCACTGTCCGCGGGAACAGGAAGCCTGCATCCGCGCGAACGCCCAACCTCTTCTGAGATCTGTCCGCCTGACTGAGATCTTCCCGCAGGCCTGAGACCTGCCCGACCGTGCGAACGGAGCTAGGTCCGACCCGGTTCTCACCGGAGCGCGGTGCTGTCAGTTGCGGCGGGTCAGGTACTCGGCGACCTGGAACGCCATCTCCAGCGACTGGTCGTGGTTGAGGCGCGGGTCGACCAGGGTCTCGTAGCGACGGCGCAGACCCTCGTCGTCGATCTCGGTCGCTCCGCCCATGATCTCGGTGACGTCGTCGCCGGTGAGTTCGACATGGAGCCCGCCGGGAATCGTGCCGGCATCCTGGTGCGCGGTGAAGAACCGCTCCACCTCGGCCATGACGTCCTCGAACCGCCGGGTCTTGTACCCGGTGTTCGAGGTGATCGTGTTTCCGTGCATCGGATCGCAGACCCAGGTCACGTGCGGCAGGCGCCCGCCGATGCCCTTGAGCAGCTTGGGCAGGGACTCGGCGATCATCGACGCCCCCATGCGGGTGACGAAGGTCAGGCGTCCGGGCTCGGCTTCGGGGTCGAGCTTCTCGGCCAGTGCCAGCGCCTCCTCGGCGGTGGCGGTCGGTCCGAGCTTGACGCCGATCGGGTTGCGCACCTTCGACAGGAAGTCGACGTGCGCGCCGTCGATCTGCCGCGTGCGCTCCCCGATCCACAGGAAGTGCCCGGAGACGTCGTAGGCCTGGCCGGTGCGCGAATCGATCCGCGTCAGCGCGCGTTCGTACTCGAGCAGGAGCGCCTCGTGGGCGGCATAGAACTCGGTCGTCTTCAGGGTCTCGAAGTCGGCGCCGCAGGCGTCCATGAACCGGACCGCGCGATCGATCTCGCGGGCGATCTGCTCATAGCGCTGGTAGCCGGGGTTGGAGGTGAGGAAGCCGCGGTTCCATTCGTGGACCAGCCTCAGGTCGGCGAAGCCGCCCTGGGTGAATGCGCGGATGAGGTTGAGCGTCGATGCCGAGACCTGGTACGCCTGCACCAGGCGCGCGGGATCGTGGCGTCGGGACTCCTCGGTGAACTCGTACCCGTTGACGATGTCCCCGCGGAAGGACGGGAGGGTCACACCATCGCGGGTCTCCGTGTCGGCCGAGCGCGGCTTGGCGAACTGACCGGCCATCCGGCCGATCTTGACCACGGGCATCGAACCGCCGTAGGTGAGCACGGCCGCCATCTGGAGGACGGTCTGGATCCGGGCGCGGATCTTGTCCGCCTGGGCCCCGGCGAAGGACTCGGCGCAGTCTCCGCCGGCCAGGACGAAGGCCTCGCCGCGGGCGGCGGCGGCGATGCGCTGCTTGAGCAGATCGGCCTCACCGGCGAAGATCAGCGGCGGGGAGCTCCGCAGACGCGTCAGGGCGTCCTCCAGGGCCTCCGGGTCGAGATACGTCGGCTGCTGCTTCGGCTCCATCCCTCGCCAGTCGTCGAGACCGCCGAGGTGGTCGGTGCCGGCGTTGGCGATATCCCTGCTGTCGAATACCGGATCTATGTGGAGACTCACAATGGCTCCTTCTTCACGATTCGCTGCCGGTCTCGAAGTCCTCGGCCGAGACGTTGTCGAGGAAGTCCCTGAACTGGGCCACCTCTTCCTCGTCGGCTTCCGGCGCTTCGATTCCGGCTTCTTTGAGTAGGTCCGAGTCGACGTACACGGGACACTGAGCGGTCAGTGCCAAGGTCACGGCATCGGACGGCCGGGCCGAGATCGACTTGCCATCACTGGTGTGGATCTCGGCCAGGAAGATCTGGCCGTCCTTGCCCGTGATCGCGACGTCCGCCAGCTCGGCGTCATAGGAGCTGAGGACATCGAGCAGCAGCGCATGGGCCATCGGTCGCGGCGGGGTCAGACCCCGCTGCGCGATGGACAGCGCGTTCGCCTCGATGGCACCGACCCAGATGGGCAGGTAGTAGGCGGGTTCGGTCGCCTTGAGCAGAAGGATCGGCTGGTTGGCGGGCATCTCGATGCGCACACCGACAACCTCGACTTCGACGTTTGACATTTTCCCCCGGTCAGGAGCGCGGACGCTGCTGGAAGATCATCCGGAACTTGCCGATCTGAACGTCCGCGCCGTTGTGCAGTTCGATGGAGTCGATCAGCTGGCGACCCACATAGGTGCCGTTGAGCGACCCGGTGTCACGCAGAGTGAACCCGCTGGGAGTCCGGATGAACTCGGCGTGCTTGCGCGAGACCGTGACATCGTCGAGGAAGATGTCGGCATTGGGACTGCGTCCCACCGTCACCACATCGGTGTCGAGCAGGATCTGCGACCCCGAATCGGGGCCGGAGACGACGACGAGCAGAGCGTCCGTCTCCTGCAGACCGTCGAGGTCCGGCACCGGATGGATCTCACCGGTGTGCGGGTCCAGGATTCCCTGGAACGCCTGCTGATTCTGCTGGCTCTGGCCCTGCGGCTGCTGCTGATGCTGGCTCTGTTCCTGGCCGGGCTGCCCCTGGTGCTGCCCGCCCTGGTCGCCGTACGGCTGCTGGGGACCAGACCCTGCGGGCTGGGGCGGCTGATACTGGCCCTGGTCGCCCTGTCCCGGCGCCGAGGTCTCATCGGTCGGGTGGTCGGAGTGCCGGCCTCGACCCGAGCCGCCGAACTGCTGTCCGCCTGTTCCGGGCTCGCCGTACCGGCCGGCGTCGTTGACCGGCGGCTGGCCGTAGGGAGGTGTGTTCGGGTGCCCGGACCCGCCGCTCTGCTGCGCATCCCCGGCGGGACCGTACTGGGCTGCCTCGACCTGCCAGTGGTTGCGGGTCTCCGTGTCGGAGGCCTGCTCATCGTCGCCCGCACCGAACGGGAACTTCTTGGACTTGGGCACCTGACCGTTGTCGTACCAGGTCTGCGAGGGGCCCGGACGACCCTGGTCATTGTTCTGCGACATCACGCCTCCTCGCTCTCAATGAATTCTTGGTACTGCTCACTATCCAGCAGCGCGTCGACCTGCTCAGGCTCGCTGAGCTGGACGAGGAACATCCATCCGGATTCGAATGGGGACGAGTTCACGAGCTCCGGCGTCCCGTCGAGCTCGTCATTGACCTCGGTCACGGTGCCTGACACCGGAGCGATGAGATCGGACACGCTCTTCGTGCTCTCCACCTCGCCGCAGGACTCGCCTGCGGTGATCGAATCGCCGACAGCGGGAAGATCGACATAGACGACGTCACCCAGCTGTTCCTGGGCAAAATCAGTGATACCCACACGGACAACGGCATTGTCCTCCGTGGTTTCGACCCATTCGTGGTCACGTGAGTATCGCAAAGACACTGGATAATCCAGATCCGCCATGTCGACTCCTCTTAGCTTGTTGTTCTCCCAAGCATAGCCGCCTGGGGGACGTTCATAACAATCACGAAACAGAAATGATACTCAGCCTCTCGTGCGGCCCTGCGGCGAGCCCCGTTCTTCCGTGACTACCTGGGATGATACTAGTTTTCCCAAGGTCACGAAACGCGGTTTTGGCACTTCGCCGATGATCGTTATAGGCTAGGTCTCGTTGCCTCACGAGGGTGTTCGGTAACGGGCTATGGCGCAGCTTGGTAGCGCGCTTCACTGGGGGTGAAGAGGTCGTGGGTTCAAATCCCGCTAGCCCGACTTTTGTGATGTGTCGCGACATCGTTCACTCGATGTCGCGGCACATTTTTCATTTCCGGGTTGGTATGTGTCACGACATCGTTCATCAAATTGATGCCATGTCTCGCGACATCGTTCACAGTATGTGTCA
>JAPSIC010000204.1 GCA_031179165.1 Brevibacterium sp. | reverse complement strand
TCCCGGGCAGACGCCGGGTCATTGGTAGTCTCAGTGACATGAGCCATGCGCCTGCGAGCGAATTCCACAGCGCCACCGTCATCGACCGCACCTCCGAGAGCTCCTTCACCGCCCACCTCGGCGCCGGTTGGAAGGTCGCCGGGGCCGTGAACGGGGGATACCTCCTCGCTGTGCTCGGTCGAGCTCTGCGGGAGAGCAGCCCTGCCGCGCCCGACCCTCTCGTCGTCTCCGCCCACTACCTCGGTCCGAGCGAGCCCGGCGGCGCCGAGGTGACCACGCGGACGATCCGTGCAGGCCGATCCAGTGCGACCCTGGCCGTCGACCTGGTGCAGAACGGTGCTCCCACCATCACGGCGCTGGCGACGATGGGCAACCTCGCGAAGCTAACCGGCGACATCGCCACCACTGCCACACCCCCGGATCTTCCGGAGCCGAGCGACTGCATCGACGTCGCCGAGGCGTCCGCTGAGCTGATCGCGTCCGCACCGCTGATCTCCCGCTACGACATGCGCCTCGACCCCGCGACGACCGGATTCGCCGTCGGTCGGCCCAGTGGACGGGGCCTGCTCCAGGGCTGGCTGCGGTGGGCCGACGGCGCCGATCCCGATGTGCTGTCCCTGCTCGCGTTCCTCGATGCCTTCCCGCCGGTGATGTTCGACCTCGGACGATTCGGGTGGTCGCCGACGATGGAGCTGACCGCCCACGTGCGCGCCGTCCCAGCTCCGGGCTGGATCCGCGTGAAGGTCCACACCCGCAACATCGCCGGCGGCATGTTCGAAGAGGACTGCGAACTCTGGGACTCCGCGGGCCGGTTGGTCGCCCAGTCACGGCAGCTCGCGCGCCAACCCCGAGGATGAGCCGGATCAGGAGGGGAACCGGATGGAACTGCCACTGACAGCGCCGCAGCCGGCAGCCCCGACGACCTTCTCGCGCTGCACGACGCCGCCTGCGAGCAGTCGCGCGAGGTCCTCGCCGGCGTCGACGACCTCGACCAGGTCCTGGTCCGAAGACGCCCGACCGGGCCCCGGCACAATATCCGTTGGCTGCTGATCCACATGATCGAGGAGTACGCCCGCCATATGGGCCATGCAGATCTCATTCGCGAGAGCATCGACGGTGCCACCGGAGACTGACACGTGTGACCTTGCACCGATGATCGGGAAATTCGGAGGACGAACCCATAGGCTTGAGGAAATTCCACCGACACACTGCCAAACCGACACACTGCCAAACCGACACACTGCGAAAGAGAATGCCTGCCTCATGACGTCGTCCGACCCGAACTCCGTCGCTGTCGCTGCCGAGCGCTCCCGTTCCAAGGCCTGGATCCCGCTCGATCTACTGCGCGGCTTCCTCATCGGCAGCGCCGAACTCGTCCCCGGCGTCTCCGGCGGCACCGTCGCCCTGGTGACAGGAGTCTACGACGAACTCATCGACTCCGCCGCCCATGTCGTCAAGGCTGCCAAGACCCTGGTCACCGGCCCCGACCGGTGGTCTGGAGCGATCCGAGAGCTGCGCCGCACCGACTGGTTCCTCATCGTCCCGGTGCTTCTGGGGATGGCGACAGCCGTGCTCAGCATCGCCGGCCTCCTCGAGGCATTCGTCACCGGCAATCCCGAATTGGCTCGAGGGCTGTTCTTCGGCCTGGTCGCCGCCAGCATCATCGTCCCGCTGAAGATGCTGCCCGAACGCACTCGCCGCCAACCCTTGCTGCTGGGCATCCTGGCCTTCCTCTGCGCGGCGGCCCTGGCATTCTGGCTGACCGGCATGGCCGGAGGAGCGAATGTCGAGAACCCACCGCTGATCGCCGTGTTCCTCGTCGCCGCCGTCGCCATCTGCGCCCTGGTCGTGCCCGGCGTCTCCGGCTCGTTCTTCCTCCTCGCCGTGGGCATGTACACGGTCACCCTCCGCGCCGTCGACGAGCGCGATCTCGTCTACATCGCCGTCTTCGGCCTCGGCGCGATCGTCGGCCTCGCCGTGTTCGTCAACATCCTCCGCTACTTCCTCCACAACCACCGCTGGTGGACCCTGGTCATCATGGCCGGGCTGATGCTCGGCTCCCTGCGCGCGCTGTGGCCGTGGCAGTCCTCCGCCGAGGTGGGCGCGGACGGGGAAGCGCACGGTGCCGGTGCCCTGCTCGCCCTGTACGATCCCGTCGGAGGGCCGATCCTCCTCGCCGCGATCGGAGCGGTCGTCGTCATCGTCCTTGTCATCATCGAATCGAAGTTCGGGGCGAAGGAGTCGAAGGACCACCCCGGCGAGGGCTGAGGTCTCGAACTGGACTGGGACCTTGTCGGTCACGGCGCGTTGATCATCGCGGCAGGAACGGTGCTCGTGCATTTCTGGCTGCCTCGTCGCGGCCGCGACCTTCTCTGACCCTGCCGCGACCTTCTCTGACCGGACGGCGACTTTCTCTGATCGGACGGCGACTTTCTCTGACCGGACGACAGAGTGTGAAACGGCTCAACAGCCGCTTCACGGGTATCACGTAGAGTGATGATGACAGCATCAATCACCAACGAAGGAGAGATCGAAGCATGGCGAAAACAGCATTCCAGGGCACTCCAGTCAAGACCGTCGGCGAACTTCCGGAGAAGGGCTCGAAGGCTCCGGCATTCAAGCTCGTCGACACGGACCTCAATGAACTGAGCTCGGAGGACATCGCGGGCAAGCGCGTTGTCATCAACATCTTCCCGAGCGTTGACACGGGAGTGTGCGCGGCATCGGTGCGGAAGTTCAACGAACTGGCTGCCAGCCTCGACAACACCACAGTGCTGTGCGCCTCGAACGACCTGCCGTTCGCGCAGGCCCGGTTCTGCGGAGCCGAAGGCATCGAGAACGTCGTCGCCGCCTCTGCCTTCCGGAGCGAGTTCGGTGAGGAATTCGGCGTCAAGATGGTCGACGGACCGCTGGCCGGCCTGCTCGCCCGTTCCGTCGTCGTCCTCGATGAGGACGGATCGGTGGCCCACACCGAGCTCGTCGACGAGATCACCACCGAACCCGACTACGACGCCGCGATCGCCGCTCTCCGCGCCTGATCCAGCCTAATCCAGGGCAGGGTCTGAGCCCGTACAGGTCTCAGCCCGAACGGATCTGGGCCTGATCGGGTCGCACCTGATCAGGCACAGCGGCTGATCAGCTACATTCCGATCACCTGCACGGGCAGCGCGTACTTCACGCCTGCCCGTGTTCCGGTTTCCGAGGCGATCGCGGTGATCATCTCCCGGGGCACGGGATGGTCGGTGAGCGCTTCGAGGTAGACCTTGTGCGCCTCGAGCGATCGAACACCCCTGTCGACGTCGTCGTCGCTCAGCTCGACGGCGTGGGTCGGCTCGGCCCCGTTGACGAGCAGTCGGCCGGCCTTCCACGCCGGCAGGCCTGCGTCGGCGAGATCATCGAACAGCCATGGGTTGTCGGCGTCGCGGATCGCGTCGATCGTGGCGACTCCGACATTTCGATGGTCGACATGATTGAGTCCCCACGGCGTCTCGAGGCGCCAAGTGGTGACCATCACCACATCGGGACGGAACTGCCGGATCTTCTTCGCGATCGCATGTCTGAGCTCGATGTTCGCCTCGACCAGTCCGTCGGGGAAGTCGAGGATCTCCAGGTCGTCGACGCCGACGATGCGGCAGGCCTCCCGCTGCTCCGCGGCGCGAAGTGGAGCCACCTCGTCGGGGGCCATGTCCCTGATCCCCGCCTCGCCCCGGGTGAGCAGCAGGTATGACACCGCTTTGCCCTCCTGAGTCCATTTGGCCACGGCGGCCGACGCTCCGTACTCCATATCGTCGGGATGGGCCACGACGCACAGAATCCTGCTGACGTCCTTGTCGTCGAAAAGCGGAAGCTCATTCATGCCCTCAGGTTATGCCCCCGCACTCGGCTGCGCCAGGGCTTCATCCTCGTGCAGCCGCCGGAGGAGTTCGCGGGCGGCCAGCCGACCTGCCCGCGTCGCCCCGACCGTGGAGCTCGCCGAGCCGTAGCCGACGAGGAACACTCGCCGATCATCCTTGACGGCCACCTCAGTGTCCATCGCGATTCCACCCTGGCGTGTGCGCAGATGCAGGGGATACAGATGGTTGAGGGCGGCCCTGAATCCCGTGTTCCAGAAGATCACATCGACCTCCTCGACGCGCTCCTCGCTGTAGGGCCGCCATGATTTGGGCATTGCCAGGTGATCGCTCGCCGACGGTCCGAGACCCTCGGAGGTGGGAGTCGCCGAGGCGTCGTGAGCCGGAAAATGCACACCGTGGGAGAGGATCCGGTCGAACATCCCTCGCGACACGAGCACGCCGGACTCCACCCCCTCGACGAACTCCCGCCGCACGGGCAGGCCGGTCGTGCGGACCACGCTCGCCGGCGCCAGACCCTCCAAGGTGCGAGACCGCACCGCCCGCTCGACTTCCAGACCCCAGCTGCCGTCGAATTCGCGGGAGGTGAAGTTCGGCGGTCGTCTGGTCGCCCACAGCGTCTCGGTCACCTCGGCGAGCTGGAGCAGGAACTGCGTCGCCGAGATCCCGCCCCCGACGA
>JAPSIC010000203.1 GCA_031179165.1 Brevibacterium sp. | reverse complement strand
ACGAGCAGAGCGCGGCCGAGCCCATCCGCTCGTGGCCGAAGTGGCTGACCACGGTCTGCGTCCGTCGCTCCATCGACCGCGTCCGCCGCCTGGCCGCCTCGCGGGAGGAGTACCCCGGCCCGTGGATGCCCGAACCGATCTCTGCCGATGTGCTTACCGATGAGGCGGTGGCCAATGGGGAGCTGCTCAGCCTCGCGCTGCTGCATGTGTCCGAACAGCTGCGCCCCGAGGCGCGTGCCGCGCTCATCCTCCATCGTGCCTTCGAGCTCACCGCCCCGGAGATCGGTGTCATCCTCGGCCGCTCTCCGGTCGCCGTGCGACAGCTGGTCTCGCGCGCCGAGCGACGGCTGCGCGAGACCGGTCACCTCGCCGAGGCGGGGGTGGGGTCGAGCGTGGTTCGCCCCGGATCGGGACCGCGAGTGGATTCGGAGGTCGGTCCGCAGGCGATTGCGCGACTGCAGGCCGCGATCATGGACGGCGACCTCGAGCGCGTGATCGATCTGCTCGTGCCCGACGCGGTGCTGTGGACCGACGGGGGCGGCAAGGCCTCCAGCGCCCTCAACCCGGTCTTCGGCGCCGAGCGCATCGCCCGGTTCTTCGTCGGCGTGATGGAGAAGCTGCATCGCCGCGAGCCCGAAGCGGTTGTCACCCTGGCCCCGACCGCTCTGGTGGCGGAGCCGGCGCTCATCCTCCGCCGCGGCCGCCGCATGGACCTCCTCACCCTCGAAGTGAGACCCGACGGCCGCATCGCAGAGCTCCGGATGGTGGCCAACCCGGACAAGCTCGGCCGACTCTGAGGCGACTCGGCCGCTCACCGATCAGGCGATCGCTGGTCCCAGGCGCCAGAGCGTCCGCTCACCGCCCGGCCGGAGTCGCTCCCAGGCGCCACAGCGAGGTGACTTCACGGCTGCGTGCGGCGTGCAGCGGATCGGCCGTGTCGGTCGCACGCCCGTGGGTCGGCGTCGTGTCGAGCCGATCGAGCACTCGCAGGCCCGCCGCGGCCATCCGGTCGAGCAGGTCGGCCCGGGTGCGCAGGCCGAGGTGCTCGGCGAGGTCGGAGATGATCAGCCAGGCCTCTCCCCCAGGAGTCAGATGCGCCGACATTCCGTCGAGGAGGCGGTGGAGGACCGCCGAACCATCGTCGTAGATGCCGAGTTCGAGCGCCGAGGTGGGCCGGGCCGGAAGCCACGGCGGATTGCAGACGATGAGGTCCGCCTGCCCGTCCGGGAACAGGTCGGCCTCAACGGCGTGGGCACGGTCCGAGCACCCGAGCCGGGCGAAGTTCTCGTTGGCGCAGTCGACGGCCCGCGGATTGATGTCCGTGGCGATGATGCTCTCCACTCCGCGTCGGGCGAGGAGGGCCGCGAGCACACCCGTGCCCGTTCCGAGGTCGAACGCGGTCCGCGTTCCGGCGGGAATCGGCGCTCGGGCGACGAGGTCGATGTACTCGCCTCTGACTGGGGAGAACACGCCGTAGCGGGGGTGGATCCGCGCATCGAGCGCCGGGATCGGCACTCCCTTCTCGTACCAGCCGCGCGCGCTGAGCACGCCCTGCAGCTCGGTCAGGGACACGCACATCGCCGAGGTGGGCTCGCCGTATGCGTCCAGGCAGGCGTCCCGGATGTCGGGGGCGCGACGCAGCCGGAGGGTGAGGTCGGCCTCGAGTTCGACGATGAGCCGCCCGAGCACCTGGGCGCGCTCGGCCCGAGCCTCACGCTGGGCGAGGAATGCGCGGCTGGTCTCCGATGGTACGCGGCTCTCGCCGAACTCCGGCCGCGTGCCTCGTTCCGGCAGCTCTCCACGCTCTGGCCGCGCGCCTCGGGGAGCCGGTCGACCGCCTCGGCGAGCGAGGTCGCGGTCGATCCGCCGCGCCATCGCGCTCAGCAGCTGCCGGCCGTTGTGGAAGTCGCCGCGCCACAGCAGGGCCGTGCCCTTCCGGGCGAGCCGGTGGGCCGTGTTCGCGTCGGCCTCGTCGCCGATGACGACGACCCGGCTCGGAGCGGGGACACCGCTCTCGGAGTGCCATAGTGCCGAGCACTCACGATCGTCCTCAGCCCAGTGGAGCATGGTCACGGCGACTCCCGCGGGATCGAAGGGGCAGGGTGATGGCAGCGCGTCGGAGCGCGCGGCAATCGAGCTTCCCCATTGTCACACGGAAGGCGGGCACCCTTGGGCGCCCGCCTTCGACTCGCTCGGTGACCGTGCTTGATCAGGTGGCGGCCGCTGCCGCTGTCACCGCGAATCGCTCCGGCCTGAACTGCGCCAGCATCTCCTCCTTGGCGCCGTCGACGAGCTCGTTGGCCACGAGCTCACCGCCGATGAGGGCAAGGGTCGCACCCGAGTGGGTGAAGACCGTATAGCAGCCGGGCACCGCCTCCAGCTCGCCGAAGACCGGTTCCCCGTCTCCCGGGATCGGCTTGAGCCCGATCTTCCATCCCGCGGCCCTGATCTCGGGCTGCCCGGCGTAGAGCCGGGCGGCCTCGGCCACCAGTTCGTCGACGGTCTCGCGCGGGATGTCGTAGGTTCCGTCCTCATTGGTGACGATCTGGTCCTCGTACCAGTCGTGGTCGATCGCGATCGTCGACCCCGGATTCGGCCGCACAGCCGCCCGCGGTGTGTTGAGGACGACGTCTTCGGGGACCTCGAACGGTTCGGAGATGACCAGCATGGACAGCGGCGAGGCATCCTCGATGCGCACACCGAGCTCGGCGATGACCTCCGGTGTCTGCGGTCCGCAGGCGACGACGACGGCATCGCCCCGGATCTCCTCGCCGGCGTCGGTGCGCACGCCGACCGCTCGACCGTCCTCGGTCAGCACGGCGCACCTGCGGGCGTTCGTGACGATGCGCCCACCGGCCTCGGTGATCTGCCCGGCGAGGTGCTCGATGAGGTGCGGGAGGCTGACCCAGCCTTCCTCCGGGTTGAACACTGCCGTCGAGTTCACGGCCGCGGCGTTGAGTCCGGGCGTGACCTCGGCCAGTGCCTGCGGATCGAGAAGCCGGGAGGAGTAGTCCTTCGCCACCTCGGCGTCATGCCTGACGCGAGCCGCCTCCGGTCCGCTGCCCCAGTAGACCCCACCGCCGAAGTCGAGCCAGTCCGCATCGGGGTGCTCGGCCTTGAGCTCGCGGTAGCGTGCGATGCCGGCCAGGCGGAAGTCGTGGTACTCCTGCGACCGCTCTCCGGCGGAGTTCAGCCAGGACAGGGAGCGCCCGGAGGCGCCGGAGGCGAGCTCTGCCTCGGTGACGACGGTGACGTCGACGCCCTTGCGGGTGAGATGGGCCGCGGTCGAGATGCCGAGGGCTCCGCCGCCGAGGACGACGATGTGCCGGGGTTGAGTGGGCAATTCCTGTTCTCCTTCAAGTGAGTTTCTGCGTCTGCGGTCGTTCAGGGGTGTGCCGAGGGGCGTTGCCGACCCGGGTACTGGCACCGGCTCAGGCGAGGCCGGCGACGCCGGGTCGGTGTCGGTGCCGACTCAAGCATGGCCGGCGACGCCGACCGAGCCGGCGGTCACCGTCTCGCGGGCGGGTGAGACCGGGAACCGGGTGTGGAGGTCGTCGAGCAGTTCGAGCACGGCGGCGCAATCCTCGGGATCGACGGGAATCTCGCCGTCGCTGCGGAGCGCGCGCCGCAGCCGCCGGTAGAACTCCGGGTAGTCTCCCCGCTCCTGGTCGACCTCGACGGTCTCGTCGGGTCGGGTCAGGAGCATGCTCGCCGCCGCACCGTAGCCCGCCGAGGCGGGGGTGAGTCCCGCGGCGAGCTGAGCCTCCTGCGGGTCCTTGCCGCGGCTGGTCAGTCCGGCTTCGGACCCGACGAGGTGGAATCGCTCGCCCTCCATCGGGGTCGTCCGGTTCATCCACAGCCGGGTCCGCACCCCGCTCTCATGGACGAGGGAGACGAAGGAGTCCTCGTCGGCGCCGTCTCCCGGAGAGTGCCGGACCAGGTCCGCGGTCGCCTCGACGATGGGACCGAACAGTTCGATGGCCTGATCGACGAGGTGGGGGCCGAGGTCGAGGAGGATGCCGCCGCCCTCGGCGACGGGGGTGACGTCCTTCCAGCCGCCGGCGGCGTCGGGGTCGGTCCACCACTCGAATCGGGATTCGAAGGTCCGGACCTCGCCGAGCGCGCCGGATTCGATGAGCCTCTTCACCGTCAGGTAGTCGCCGTCCCAGCGGCGGTTCTGGAACACAGTGAGCACGCCTGCGGATCGGGCTGCCGCGTCGATGATCGCCCGTGCGTCGGCAGCGCTCGGGGCGAACGGCTTGTCGACGACGACGCTGAGGTTCCGGTCGAGGATCGCGGTCGCCTGCTCCCGGTGGAGGCCGGGAGGGGTGGCGAGGATGACGAGGTCGAGGTCGCCGACCGAGTCGATGCGGTCGACGAGCTCATCGAAGGAGCCGAGCAGTGCTGCCCCCGGGTGGGTCTGCTGCGCCTGGGCCCGGCGGTCGGGGTTCGCGGTGACGATCGCCGCCAGCTCGTAGCCGTCATCGGCCGCGATGAGCGGGGCGTGGAACACGCGGCCGGCGACGCCGAAGCCGACGATCGCGGTCCGGATCGGGCTGCCGTCGACATGGTCCTGGTCGCTGACGGTCATTCAGAGCACCTCCGAGA
>JAPSIC010000064.1 GCA_031179165.1 Brevibacterium sp. | reverse complement strand
CATGGTCCCCTACGCCGAGTCCGACTTCATCTACGCCAGCCTCGGCGAGGAGCTGGGGATGGCCGGCCTGTTCGTCGTCCTCCTGTGCTACCTGTTCATCTTCCAGCGCGGCATCAAGACCGCGAGCGAGCTGCGCGACGGCTTCGGCGTCCTGCTGGCCACCGGGCTGAGCTTCACGATCGCCCTGCAGGTGTTCGTCGTCGTCGGCGGCGTCACCCGCCTCATCCCGCTGACCGGGCTGACCACCCCGTTCCTCGCCCAGGGCGGATCATCCCTGGTGGCGAACTGGGTGATCATCGCACTCCTGCTGCGCATCTCCGACAATGCGAGGCGACCGGTCGAGGAGTTCCACACCGGCGTCCTGCGGATCACCGAGGACCCGGAGCCGGCAGGCTCCCCACGGCGGGCCGGCTCCTCTGCGAAGGACCGAGACCCCCAGGCCGCCTCGGCGCAGGACGGCACCGCGGACGACGACGCACCCACGACGAACCTGGGACCGACCGGAGGTGAACGATGAAGAAGTCACTGACCCATATCGCCCTCGTCGGCTTCGTCATGTTCGCGCTCCTGTTCGGTTCGACGAGCTGGGTGCAGTTCGTGCGCGCCGATGCGCTCAACAACAACCCGCTCAACAACCGGAAGATCCTCGACCAGCTCTCCCGCGACCGCGGGCCGATCCTCGTCGACGGCACCCCCATCGCCTACTCCGAACCCGTCGATGACAAGTACAAGTACCAGCGCAAATACGGGTCCGAGGGTCTCAACCCCCGCGCCTACGCCGCGCTGACCGGCTACTACTCGGTCGTGTCCGGGGCGTCGGGGATGGAACGGCACGCCAACGACTACCTCTCCGGGGAATCCGACGCCCTCTTCTACGACAAGATCGGCAGCATCTTCACCGGCGAGCAGCCGCGCGGGGCCGCCGTCGAACTGACCATCGACCCCGAGGTGCAGGAAGCGGCCTGGGAGGGGCTGGGCAACCAGAACGGCGCCGCCGTCGCCATCGACCCGAAGACCGGCAAGATCCTCGCGATGGCCTCGACCCCGGGCTGGGACCCGAACAAGATCGCCAGCCATGACACCGAAGCGGCCAGCGCCGCGGTCGAACGCCTCAACGACGCCGAGGACAATCCCGCCTACAACCGGGCCATCGGCGGCAACCTCTACCCGCCGGGATCGACGTTCAAGGTCCTCGTGGCCGCGGCCGCCCTCGAATCGGGCGACTACACGCCCGACTCGACCCTCAACGGCCCCGGCACCCTCGACCTGCCGCAGACGACCGCCACCATCGGCAACTCCCACCCGGGCCCCTGCCGCAACGGCGGACGACCGACCCTGGCCGATTCCCTCGCCGAGTCCTGCAACACCTCATTCGCCTCCCTCGGCATGGACCTGGGCGAGGACGCGATCCGCGAACAGGCCGAGAAGTTCGGGTTCGGCCAGGACATCGACATCCCGCTGCCCGTCAGCCCGTCCTCGTTCCCGAGCGACCTCAACCCGCCGCAGCTGGCCCAGTCCTCCCTCGGACAGTACGAGGTCCGGGCCACTCCGCTGCAGATGGCGATGATGACGGCCGGGATCGCCAACGGAGGCTCGATGATGAAGCCGCAGCTCGTCGACCGGGTGCTCAACTCCCACACCCTCGAGCCGATCGAGGAGACCCGGCCGCAGGAGATGTCGCGTCCGGTCTCCGAGGACACGGCCGGTGAGCTGACGACGATGATGGAGGGCGTCGTCGACGACGGCACCGCCTCGGTGGCGAAGATCCCCGGGGTCGACGTCGCCGCGAAGACGGGAACCGCCCAGCATGCGAAGGGCGCGGCCCCTCACGCCTGGTTCGTCTCCTTCGCCCCTGCCGACGATCCGCAGATCGCGGTGGCCGTGGTCGTGGAGAACGGCGGAAACGCCGGCAGCGAAGCGTATGGAGCGACGGTAGCTGGACCGATCGCCAAGGACATGATGGAAGCGGTGGTCAAGAAATGAGACCGGTCGAAGGCATGCTGCTGGGCAATCGCTACACGCTCACCTCCCGAATCGCCGTCGGCGGCATGGGAGAGGTGTGGAAGGGCACCGACTCGGTGCTCGGCCGTGAGGTCGCCGCGAAGATCCTCAAGGACGAATACCTCTCCGATCCCTCCTTCCTCGCCCGCTTCCAGGCCGAGGCGCAGAACATGGGCCGCGTCTCCGACCCCGGCATCGCCGGCGTCTACGACTATGGCGACGAGGCCGGCTCCCCCTACCTCGTGATGGAGTACGTCCCGGGCGAGCCCCTGTCGACGATCATCGAACGCGACGCACCCCTGTCCGAGAAGGACACGCTGAGCATCGTCTCGCAGGCCGCGCAGGCGCTCGGCGCCGCCCACCGGGTGGGAGTCATCCACCGCGACATCAAGCCCGGCAACATCCTCATCACCCCGGACTTCCGGGTGAAGATCACCGACTTCGGCATCGCCCGCGTCGCCGACCAGGCACCGCTGACGAAGACCGGTCAGGTCATGGGCACCGCCCAGTACCTCGCCCCCGAGCAGGCCACCGGGAAGGGATCGGGGCCCGGCTCCGACCTCTACGCCCTGGGCATCATCGCCTACGAGGCGCTGGCCGGCCAGCGCCCCTTCACCGGCGACTCGCAGGTCGCGATCGCCATCGCACAGGTCAACCAGCAGCATCCGCCGCTGCCGGACACGGTCTCGGAACCGCTGCGCCGCCTCGTCGACTGCCTGCTCGAGAAGAAGCCGGATCGTCGCCCCTCCGACGCCACCGCCGTCGCCCGGGCCGCCGACGCCCTGGTCGCCGGTGACGTCGCCGGCGCCGAGGCGATCCTGCCCCAGATGCGGCTGGGCAACGCCGCGTCCGAGGCCCTGACGCAGGCGTTCAGCTCACCCGAGACCGCCGCCTCGACCCAGGTCATGCCCGTCACCGCCTCCAACGAGGCGACGCGGGTCTACTCCGCCGACGAGGCGGGGGCCGCCGGCGCCGGTCTCGCCGCCGCCGGGACGGCCGCCGGGGATCCCGCGGCCGCCGACGGGAAGAAGGACGACGAGGTCGATGAGAAGCAGTCGCGCAAGGGCCGGAACCTGATCTGGATCCTCGCCCTGCTCGCCCTCCTCGCCGTCGGCGCCCTGCTCTGGTTCTTCCTCGGCGGCTCCGGCGAGGAGCCGGCGCCTGCCCCGAGCACGAGCCAGTCGACCTCGGCGACCGAGGAGACGATCACCATCGACCCGGACGACTACATCGGACTCTCGGAATCCTCGGCGGTGGAGAACCTCGAACAGCAGGGGCTGCAGGCCGAGACCCGCAACGTCGAGTCGCAGCAGCCGGCGGGCACCGTGGCCGACGTCCGTGAGGGCGAGAACGGGTACTCCTTCGTCGAGGGCGACACCGTCGTCCTCGAGATCTCCACCGGCCCCGCCCCCGAACCCGAGCCCGAACCGGAACCGACGCGAACCCAGCAGCCGACGAACCCCGGCAGCGGATCGGGCTCGGACTCCGACTCAGGGTCGGACTCCGGCTCCGGCTCCGGGTCGGACTCCGGATCCGGTTCCGGTGGCACGGCCGAGGACGAATCGGACACCGCCACGGACAGCGGCTCGGGATCGAGCTCGGAGGAGAACGCGACCAGCGGCTCGAACTCCGGCTCCGAGGCGAACCAGGACACGGGTTCGACCACGGGAACCGACCAGGGCGGGCAGGACACCGCCGGCTCGCAGGGCAACGGCGGCGGTCAGGACACCAACGGCTCGTCCGGCGGCGCCGTCGACCTCGAAGGCACCGATCAGTAGCAGCGGCCTCGATGACGACGACCAATGATCGGACCAGCAGACAAGTGCGCACGAACTTTCGCCCGGCGCGGGTGAACAAAAGCGGAGGACAAGAATGACTGAACCCAAGGTGCTGTCGGGGCGATACGAAGTTCGTGCGCTCCTCGGCCGTGGGGGCATGGCGGAAGTGCACGAGGGCGTCGACACCCGTCTGGGCCGACGCATCGCGATCAAGCTTCTGCGGTCCGACCTCGCCCGCGACCCCTCGTTCCACACCCGCCTCAAGCGAGAGGCGCAGTCCGCGGCCGGCCTCAACCATCCCGGCATCGTCGCCGTCTATGACTCGGGTGAGGAGGAGTTCGCCGAGACGGGCGGGTCCTCGGTCTCCGTTCCCTTCATCGTCATGGAGTACGTCGAGGGCCAGACCCTGCGCGAAGTGCTCAACGACCACGGCACCCTGACGATCGAGGAGGCCCTCAACGTCATCGCCGGTGTGCTCGCGCCCCTGGAGTACAGCCACCGCAACGGGATCGTCCACCGCGACATCAAACCCGCCAACGTCATGCTCACCCCCGAGGGCGACATCAAGGTGATGGACTTCGGGATCGCCCGGGCGCTCAAGGACAACAGCGGCCTGACCCAGACCCAGTCGGTCGTCGGCACCGCGCAGTACCTCTCCCCCGAGCAGGCCCGCGGCGAGGTCGTCGACGCCCGGTCCGATCTCTACTCGACCGCGTGCCTGCTCTACGAGCTCCTCGTCGGCAGGCCCCCGTTCGTCGGCGACTCCCAGCTCGCCGTCGCCTACCAGCACGTGGGAGAGACCCCGAAGCCGCCGAGCTTCTACAACCCCAACGTCCCGCCCGAGGTCGACCGGCTCCTCATGCACGCCCTCCTCAAGGACCGCGACGAACGCTACCAGGACGCCTACACCTTCCGGGAGGACGTGCTCGCCGCCCGCGACGGACGTCCCCTGAGCTTCGACGACGATCAGGATCGCACCCAGGCCTTCCCGATGGCTCCGACCATGGTCGGGCCCAGCCCCCACCCCCAGGACGCCGAGGCGGCCCCGGAGACGGGTGCCGTCGCCACGATCCTCGATGCCGACGAGAAGCCCCCGCAGCGGCGCTCACGGGCCTGGGTGTGGATCGGCAGCATCTTCGTGCTGCTGGCCCTGGCCGCAGTGGCCCTGTGGGTCTACGAGATCAACAAACCGCCGGACATCGTCCAGGTCCCGATCACCGATGTGGCGGGGATGAGCGCCGACGACGCGGAGGCGGCCCTGATCCAGTCCGGGCTCACGGTCGACCGGGAAGAGGAGTTCAGCGAGGAGGTCGACGAAGGCGACGCCATCAGGACCGACCCTCCCGCCGGACAGTCCGCTCCCGAGGGCACCCTGATCACCCTCTTCGTATCGACCGGCCCCTCCAGCGTGGAGGTGCCCGACGTCTCGGGCGAGACGGAGGAGGAGGCCCGGCAGATCCTCGCCGACGCGAACCTGCGCGCCGGCACCCACATCTCCCAGAACTCCCCCGACGTGGAGAAGGGCGTGGTCATCGAGACCAAGCCCGGCACCGGCACCCAGGTCGACGTCGACTCGAACGTCGATCTCGTCGTGTCCTCGGGGCTCGTCGAGGTCCCCGACGTGCTCGGCAAGACCGAGGACGAGGCGTGTTCGATCCTCGAGAGCGACGAGCACAAGCTCGGCTGCAAGGTCGAGGAGGTGGAGACCGCCGACCAGGAGGAGGGCAAGGTCTTCGAGCAGTCGGCGAGCGGGGGCACCGAGGTCCAGCAGGGCTCGGAGATCACGGTCCGGGTGGCCAAGAAGCCGCCGGAGCCGACTCCGACGAGGCCCTCGGTCCCGGGTGGGATCCCGACCTCGCCGGCACCCAGCCCGACCCAGTCGAGCGACGATCCCGCCGGTGGGGGCCTGCAGGACTGGATCGAAGGCCACTGATCCGGGCCGCCGCCCCCGCCGGCCGAGTCAGGTCGGGCGTTCGCGGGCGGCAGACCGCTCAGGAGAGGCAGACGAACAGGTCCGTCCGCAGCGTCGCGGCATCGACCTCCGGGCCCGGTTCGGTCACGTAGACCTCGAAGAACGGCAGCCCGGGGTGGAGGCCTGCCTCCCGGATCTCATCGACGAACGAGCCCCAGGCCGCCGCCAGTCCGTCGAAGCCGCCGATGTGGCTGGTGGCCGCGACCGAGCCGCCGGGCAGTTCGGCGGGCACCGCGGTCAGGTCCCCGCCCAGGTCGAGGGACCGGGTGAGACCGGCGGAGACGGGCACCCCGATCTGGATGTCGACGGTCTCGCTCGGCTGCCGGGTGTAGAGGGCGAAGGCCGGTCCCACGATGTCGACGGAGGGGGACTGCAGGGCGGGGAACAGCCCCGTGAATGTGCGATCGAACAGGCTCCGCAGATCCTCCATCGGGTGGTTCTTCGCCTCGACGACGACGGTCGGCACCGCAGCGGCCTCGAAGACGGTGAGTTCGGCGAATGGCTCGGGCGGGAAGTAGCTCGGCTCTTCCATGAGCAGTCCTCTCGGTGAGTGGAAACTGCTTCAGATCCTAGTGGCTCAGTCGCCGTGAGCGGAAGAGCCCGTGGTCGACGAGATCGCCGAGGCCAGGGGCGACATCGCCGCCGCCTGCTGCGCGGCTCCCGAGATCCCGCACCTCTCGAGCCAGTTGCCGAGCATCATGTAGCCGCATTCGGTGAGCACCGACTCCGGGTGGAACTGGACTCCGTAGAGCGGCCGGGTGCGGTGTTCGATCGCCATCACGACCCCATCCTCGGTGCGGGCGGTGACCTTGAACCTCTCGAGGTCCAGGGTCTCGTCGACGATGGCCAGGGAATGGTACCGGGTGACGGTGAGCGGGCTGGGGCAGCCGGCGAAGACGCCCTCGCCGTCGTGGGTGATGACCGAGGTCTTGCCGTGCATGAGCACGGGCGAATGCGTGACGGTGGCCCCGAAGACCTCGCCCATGGCCTGATGACCGAGGCAGACGCCGAAGACGGGGGTGCCCGCGGTCTCCGCCCAGTCGATGAGGATGGGGCACAGACCCGATTCGGACGGGGTGCCGGGACCCGGGGACAGGAGGATCCCGTCATAGTCGCGGGCCCTGGCCACGGCCGCCTCGGCGCTCAGGTCGTCATTGCGGATGACGTCGACCTGGGCGCCGAGTTCGCGCACGTAGGCGACGAGCGTGTAGACGAAGCTGTCGTAGTTGTCGATGACGAGGATCTTGGTCATGGGCCACCATCGGTCACGGTTGCGTTGTTGAACGGCATGTACGGGGCGACGACGGGGAAGACGTACTGCATGAGCAGGAACACGGCCGCCGCGATGAGGATCAGGCTGATGAGGAGTCTGACGAACCAGTTGCCGGGAAGAGACCGCCAGATGAATCCGTACATGCTCATGCACCGCCCTTCTTGCTGACCTTCTCGTACGCCTTCGATCCGCTGATCGACTCCGGTGCGCCCTCCTGCGCCGGCGTCCAGTCGGTGAGCTCGGCGTAGGCGACGTAGCGCTCTCGCGCCGAGAACATCGGGTTGCAGGCCGTCATCGTCAGGATCCGATCCTTGCCCTTGGATTCGGGCATGTCCGGGACGGGGGCCAGCACCTCGACGGCGTCGGGCAGGATGATGTCGAAGTTGCGGAAGGTGTAGGTGTAGAACCCGTCCTTCGTCTGGACGACGATCTCGTCGCCGGGCCGCAGCTCCGCGATCTGGTTGAGCGGCTTGCCGTAGGTGACGCGGTGACCGGCGATGGAGAAGTTGCCGACGTCGCCGGGCATCGCGGAGTTGGGGTAGCGGCCCAATCCCATCCGGTTGAGGACCGGTTCCAGGTCGACGCCCTCGGCGACGGTGCGGTAGTAGTCGTCGCCGAACCGCGGGATGTAGAAGATCCCGAACGCCTCGTTCCTGCCGACCGGGTCGGCCACGATCGGTTCGTCCGGGTCCTCGGGAAGCTGGTTGGGATCCTGGTTCGACCAGTCCTCGGTGAGTTCATCGGCGAGGACCTCGTTGTCCCGGTTGGCCGCGATGTCGGTCCACCACAGCTGCCAGACGACGAACAGGATGAGGATGAGGCCGGCGGTGATGCACAGTTCCCCGAAGGTGCGGATGGTCCCGCGGACGGGTCCCAGCGGCTCCCGCTCGACAGGCCGGCGGTCGTGCCTGCGGCTGCGGTGAGCTCGGCCCCCGTCACCGCCTCTGCCTGCGGGCTGCGGCTCCGAGGCGACGGGATGGCTGACCGTTGTGTCCTGCTGGATCGGTGGGGCATCGGAGTAGACCGCCGTCGGAGCGCCCGTGGCGGACGCGGCGGCGGCTTCCCGCCGGCGCAGCTCACGTCGGCTGGGCAGGGGCTGCGAATGGGACGCGGTGGCGCGTCTCTGGGCAGGACGAATAGTGGGTCGGGACGACGCCTCCGCGTCGGCGCCGTCACCCGAGTAGGGACTATTCACCACTGCTCCACCGTGCCTATTGCTTCGAATCCTGCGGCCCGCCCGTGACGGGCAGGCGGGACATCCCACTGCACTTTATCGTACGGTGGTGCGGCCTGCGCCACTTTCAGGGTAGTCGGAGGATCCGCGGGGGCCGCGGATTTTTCAACCAGCCTGCCCTGACGAGTAGACTGGTGGCGATTGCCCTGCCCGAACACAATTGCCCCACCCGAACAAACGGTCACCTTTCAGCGGTCGGCCATAGAAGGAGTACTCGTGGCCAAGTCCAAAGGTCGGACCCAGCGCCCTGCGCGCACTTCTCGCAACACCGCCCAGCCCGCAGCCGATGCGACCACCGAGGTCGTCAACGACGATGCCCTCGACCAGGACGCCGCTGCCGCGGACCACGATGCCGCCGACCGGACCGCCGGAGCCTCCGAGCTGACCGCCGGAGCCGAGTCGGACGTGAAGGCCGATGAGAAGACGGACTCGGACGAGAAGCCGGGCACCGCGGAGAAGTCGGTGACCACGGACGACGTCGAGGACGGCACCCTCGCCGAGGCGGACGAGGCCGAGGCGGACGGGGCCGAAGCGGACGAGGCCCAAGAGACCGGGGCCGAGGCGGACGGGGCCGAGGAGACCGCGGGGAAGAAGCCGGCGGCGAAGAAGAAGGACGCCAAGAAGACCGCCGGTGCCAAGCGCACCTCGCGCTCGGGCAACCCGGCCAAACGCGCCCAGGGACGCAAGACCGCGACCTACACCTCGCCGACCGGTCAACAGACCATCAAGCCCAACCCCCGCTGGTTCCTCCCCGTGCTCGTCGGGCTGCTGCTCCTCGGGCTGATCTGGCTCGTCACCTTCTACATCACCCAGGGCGCCTTCCCGGTCGAGGCCTGGGGCAACTGGAACATCCTCATCGGCTTCACCTTCTTCGTGGCGGGGCTGATCATGTCCACTCGCTGGCGGTAGCGCACCGCGCGCACCCGGACGGGTGCCGACGCCGGCAGGTGCCGGTCACCGGGTGTCGCTCGGAGCCAGCATCGGCATAGAAGCGCGACCCTTGACTTCGTCCCGGGGAGAAGTTATACCCAACTCGCACAGCCAACCTGTGGAAAACCAATTTCACGTCTGTGACCAGGAAAAACACACCGGTGTAAGTTATCCACCTTGTGGATGAAGGCTGTGGACAGGGCCTGAGGAGGGTGCCGGGCCGCGATTCACCCGGTGAGCACCCGCCAGACGTCGCCCGCCAGCATCGCCGCCAGCCAGGCGATCGCGGCCAGGGCGAAGACGAGCATCGAGTTCCGCTCGCGCACGAGCAGAGCCGCGGCGCCGAGCACGAATCCCGTCACGAGCCCGCCCAGATGCGCCTGCCAGGAGACTCCGGCGACGAGGAATCCGTAGCCGAAGTTGAGCGCCACGAACAGGACCGCCCCGCCGATGTTGCGGTCCAGGGCTCGGGTCGGCACCAGCAGCACCCCGACGATCGCGAAGACCGCTCCCGAGGCGCCGATGTTCAGTGTCACCCAGTCGCGGCTGAGGGGATCGGCGAGGAGGAGCACCGCGGTGGAGCCGCCGATCGCGCCGAGGACATAGACGACGAGGAACCGGGCGTGGCCGAGCGCGCGCTCGACGAAGGAGCCGAAGAAGAACAGGCCGATCATGTTCGCCAGCAGATGCACGGGCGAGGGCTGATCGTGGACGAGGGCCACGGTCAGCGCCCGCCACGGCTGCTCGAGCGCCAGCGCCGGGACGAAGCCCAGTCGGTACACCAGGTCGAGGCCGGGGACGAGTTGGAGCAGGAACATGACCCCGGTCAGACCGAGGATCGACCAGGTCACGAGGGGTCGGAAGACGGAAGGGGCCCGGCCAGTCTCCTGTGCCGAGCCCCCCTCAGGTGTGTCCATCACACCATCGTACTCATTGCCGAATGTCGTCGACCACGCGGCGCCGCGCGCCGCGAAGCACGATGGCGACCATGGTCAGGAGATCTCGACCGTCTCGACGACGACCGGCTCCTTGGGCTTGTCCATCGCGCCGGTGGGAACGCCCTCGATCTCGTCGACGACCTTCTTCGACTGCTCGTCGGCGACCTCACCGAAGATCGTGTGCTTGCCGTTGAGCCATGGGGTCTCGGCGGTGGTGATGAAGAACTGCGAGCCGTTGGTGCCGCGGCCCATCTGCTTGCCGGCGTTGGCCATGGCGAGCAGGTACTTGCGGTCGAACTGGAGCTCCGGGTGGATCTCGTCGTCGAAGGTGTAGCCGGGTCCGCCCGTGCCGGTGCCCAGCGGGCATCCGCCCTGGATCATGAAGTTCGAGATGATGCGGTGGAAGCCGAGGCCGTCGTAGAAGGGGCGCTTGGTCTTCTCACCCGTGGCCGGGTCGGTGAATTCGCGCTCACCCTTGGCCAGTTCCACGAAGTTGGCGACGGTCTTCGGCGCGTGGTGGCCGAAGAGGTTGATGGTGATGTCGCCGTGGTTGGTGTGCAGGACCGCTGTATGTGTTGAAGCTGTAGTCATATCCTCATTCTTCCACGGTGCCGGCACCGATGGTGATTCGCAGGTCCGCCTGTGCCGACTCTGCCAGCGTTTGCGCAGACAATTTCCTGACGAGCCTGGACAGTGGAGTCTGGGATAACGTCGTAGACTGGAGACTGGTCAATTGAACTCGGCACGGAGGATTTTCAATGTTCATGTCTAAGAAGTCACGTCGGGATCCCGTCGCGTCGAAGCTCGATTCCGCGAAGAAGTCCTCGATCAGGGTTCTCTCTGACGCCAGCGATTACGCGGCCCCGAAGCTGCGCGAAGCCGCCGACAAGGCCAATCAGCAGGTCGAGTCGCTTGCGGAGAAGGCTCGTCCGCAGGTTGAGGCACTGGCCGACAAGGCGCGCCCCCAGGTCGAGGCGTGGGCGGACAGGGCCAATCAGCAGGTGCACGCCCTGGCCGACAAGCTCGATGCCTACCGTCCCCAGGCGACCGAAAGGGCGGGCAAGGTGGCGTCGACCGCTGCGGCTTCCCTGGCCGCCTACGAGACCCCTCAGATCATCGACGACCTCGCCGTGCGTCTGACCGGTGACAAGAAGGCGATGAAGAAGGCCCGCAAGGCGCTCACCAACGCGAGCAAGCGGATCTCCAAGGAAACCGCGATCAAGAAGAGCTCGAGCGGCCGCAAGGCCGTGGTCTGGACCCTGCTCGCCGGTTCGGCCGCAGGCATCGGCTACTACGTGTGGAAGAAGGCGCAGCCGGTCGAGGATCCGTGGTCGACCCCGCTGCCCAACAACCGTCCCGCCGATGCCCGTCCGGTCGGTTCGACCCCCGCCTCCCGGCAGGGCACCGCTCCGCAGGTGACGGAGACGACGGTTCCCGCCGGCAAGGACGACGTCGATCCCAAGCACTGAGTCACCGGCACTGAGGCGTCGGCGCTGAGGTACTGGCACTGAGTCATCGGATGTGAAACGGGCCCCGGAGCCCGACAGAGCTCACTGCGCTGCGGATGACCCACCTGAGAAGGTGATGGTCTGGCAGCGGAGTGAGCTCTTCCATGTCCGGCGACGGCTGTCCTGCGGCCGCTCGGGTCCTACATCCGCTCGGGTCCTGCGGCCGCTCGGGTCCTACATCCGCTCGGGCACGCGGATGCCGAGGATCCCGAGTCCCGTCTCCAAGGTCTCGAGCACGACCTGGCTCAGGCGCAGCCGCGAGGCCCGCAGCTCGGGTGTGTCGGCGACGAGCACCGGGCACTGCTCGTAGAACGTCGTGAATGACTGCGCGAGGTCGAAGAGGTAGGTGCACAGCTTGTGCGGCTGGGACGCGGCGGCCACCTCGGCAACCACATCGTCGAAGCCGAGGATCGCCAGCGCGAGGTCGCGCTCGGCTGCCTCGCCGAGGTGGATCGGCGCCTCCTGCCACGTCGCGTCCTCGCCGCTGCCCTCGGCCTTGCGCAGGATCGAGCGGATGCGGGCACCGGCGTACTGCAGGTACGGGGCGGTATTGCCGATCGGGGCGAGCATCCGGTCGAGGTCGAAGGTGTAGCTGGTGTCGTGGGCGACGGAGAGGTCGGCGTATTTCACCGCGCCGATGCCGACGATCGCGGCGACCTCGTCCTCCTCGTCGGGGCCGAACTCGGCGCTCGACTCCCGCAGGGTGACCTTGGCGCGCTCGATCGCCTCGTCGAGGAGCTCGGCCAGCCGCAGGGGCGCGCCCGAGCGGGTGCGCAGGATCTTGCCGTCGGAGCCGAGCACATTGCCGATCTTCACGTGTTCGAGCCGGATGTCGTCGCTCAGCCACCCGGCGGCCCGGGCGATGGAGAAGACCATCTCGAAGTGCAAGGCCTGTGGGGCGCCGACGACGTAGAGGGCGCGGTCGGCGGCCAGGGTCTTGGCGCGGTGGCGGACGGCGGCGAGGTCGGTGGTGGCGTAGCCGTAGCCGCCGTCGGACTTGCGGATGATGAGCGGCAGCGGCTCGCCCTCACGGCCGGTGAACCCTTCGGGGAACACGCACAGGGCGCCGTTGCTGATCCGGGCCAGGCCCTTGTCCTCGAGCTCGGCGCAGACGTCGGCGAGGTCGTCGTTGTACATGCTCTCACCGGCGAGGTCGGCATCGGTGAGGCTGACGTCGAGGGTCGAGTAGATCCGGTTGAAGTACGTGCGGGAGAACCCGACGAGGGTCTCCCACAGCTCGAGCGTGGCGGGGTCGCCGGACTGGAGGGCGACGACGCGGGCGCGGGAGCGGGTGGCGAACTCCTCGTCGCCGTCGAACTTGACCCGCGCCGCCTGGTAGAACGCGTTGGGGTTGTCGGAGATCTCGGCGGCGGTGCTCGATTCGATGCCGACGTCGAGGAGGTGTTCGATGAGCATGCCGAACGGCGTGCCCCAGTCGCCGATGTGGTTCTGGCGGATGACCGTGTTGCCGATGAACTCGTGGGTGCGGGCGAGCGCGTCGCCGACGACGGTGGTGCGCAGGTGGCCGACGTGCATCTCCTTGGCGACGTTGGGCGCCGAGTAGTCGATGACGACCGTCTCCCCGGTGCCGCCCGCCCCGGCGCCCCCGGCCGCCCCGAGGGTCGCGGCGTCGGCGTCGACGCCATTCGTCCCGGTGCCGTCGGTCTCCCCGAGGGTCGCGGCGAGCCAGTCGGAGGTGAACGTGAGGTTGATGAATCCGGGTCCCGAGATCTCGGGGGTCTCGCAGATGCCGTCGAGGTCGAGGTGGTCGACGATGGTGGTCGCGACGTCGCGGGGCTTGGACTTCAGCTCCTTGGCCAGCGGCAGCGCCACGTTCGCCTGGAAGTCGGCGAACTGACTGCTCCTGATGACCGGGTCCCGTCGCTTGAATTCGTCTCCGAAGGCCTGTTCGAGGGCGTGGGCGAAGCGGGCGGTGAGAACCGAAGTCAGAGATGGCATGGACCCATTCTATTGGTCGCGCCGCTGCTGCCGACAATCCGCCAGGCACCTGCCGGGCATCCGCCACACGCCCGGTCGGACCTCCGGTCACGGATCGACCTCCGGTCAGGATCGCGGTTCCGGTCGCGCCGGATGAATGTAATCTGGAACACGTGACTTATCTTCGCTATCCCCACGTCCACGGCGATCTGATCACGTTCGTCGCCGACGACGACGTCTGGCTGGTCGGCTCCGAGGGCGGACGCGCGTGGAGGCTGACCTCCGATCATGCCCCGGCGCGCAGTCCCCGGTTCTCCCCCGACGGCTCCCGCATCGCCTTCGTGTCCCACCGCGACGGCCACCCCGAGCTCATGCTCGCCGAGGTGGCCACCGGGTCCCTGCGCCGGCTGAGCTGGCTGGCCGGGACGACAACCACGATGCTGGGCTGGGCCGACGACGAGCACATCCTCATCGCCTCGAACGCCGGTGAGTTCGAGGTCCGCAGCCTCGTCGCGAAGTCGGTCGGCACCGACGGCACGGTGTCGCGGCTGAGCTGGGGCCGGGCCTCGGGTCTGGCCCGGCATCACACGGGCATCACGGTGCTGTCGACTCCGTTCTCCCGGCCCCCCGCGCACTGGAAGCGCTACCGCGGCGGCACCGCGCCGAGGCTGTGGCTCGATCGCTCCGGCGACCACACCGGCGCCGGCGCCAGGTGGCAGCGGCTGCTGCGTGAGGAGCAGGCGCCGCTGACTAACCCGCTGTGGGTCGGCGACTCCCTCCTCTTCGTCTCCGACCGGGCGGCGACGTTCCCCGACCACGCCCATGAGCAGGCCAACCTGTGGATCTGGGACGGACTGGCGACCCGTCCGGAGCCGAGCGCACCCCGGCAGCTCACCGACCAGTCCGAGGCTGAGGGCTACGTCCGGGATGCGACGACCGACGGCACCCGCGTCGTCTGGCACAGTCATGGCCGGATCAGGGTCCTCGACAGCCTCGACGCCCAGGTCAGGACCGTCGACGTGCAGCTGCCGGGAACACAGGTGCAGCCGCTCGTCCTCGACTCGAGCTCCGGACCCGGCGATCTCGCCCCGGACCACGGCGGCAATGCCTCCGTCCTCGAGTGGCGGGGGAAGGCGTTCTGGCTCACCCACCGGGAGGGCCCGGCCCGCGCCCTGTGCGCCGATTCCTCGATCCGCACCCGCGAACCCGTCGTCCTCGGGCAGACGGGGAAGGCCGCCTACATCACCGACGTCGACGGGGAGGACGCGATCGAGGTCCGCTCCGTGGACGGTCAGGACCTGCCTCGGCGGATCGGGGCCGGGGCACTCGGCCGGGTCCTGCACATGGCCTCCGACCCGACCGGGAAGACCGTGGCCACGATCTCCCACGACGGGAACATCCGCCTCGTCGACCTCGGCCACGGGAAGATCCGCGTCGTCGGCCATTCCGGGTACGGGGAGGCGCGGACGCCGCGGTTCTCACCGGACGGGCGCTACCTCGTGTGGTCGCAGCCGACCCGCGGGGAGGAGCTGCTGAGCCGGCTCGTCATCACCGACACCAAGACCGACCACGCCGGGCGGGCCCTGACGA
Source organism: Brevibacterium sp. (assembly GCA_031179165.1). Classification (GTDB taxonomy): domain Bacteria; phylum Actinomycetota; class Actinomycetes; order Actinomycetales; family Brevibacteriaceae; genus Brevibacterium. Next base: position 2,691 of record JAPSIC010000064.1, on the reverse strand, counting down.
GCGGGAAGTACAACGACTTCTCCCCGACGTTCACCGCCGACGGCAAGTACATCGCGTTCCTCTCCGACCGCACCTTCGACCCCTCCTACAATCAGCATGCCTTCGACCTGTCATTCCACGGCACCACCCGCCCCTGGCTGCTGCCCCTGAGCACCACCGAGCCCGCCCCCTTCGGTCCCAGTGCGAGCGGCTGGGCGATCAGCGAACCCGAGGAGGATGCGAAGTCGGACAAGCCCAAGCCCGTCACCACCGCCGAGGTGGATCTGGAGGGCGCGGAGGAGCGGATCGTCCCGTTCCCCGTCGTCTCCGGGGTCTACCGGGACCTCGAGGCCGCCCACGGAGGGGTGCTGTGGCTGCATGCGGGAGACGAGGGCGAGCTCGGCACGAAGACAGCCGGCGTCAAGGACGCCAAGCCGGCGGAGTCGATCGAGTACTTCGACTTCTCCAAGCGGAAGCTCGACACCCTCGTCGAGAAGGCCGAACGCTTCTGGGTCTCCGGCGACGGCAAGCAGATCGTCGTCCTCGACGACGGTGACCTCACGGTGGCGCCGGCGACCCGGAAGGTCGAGGCCGATGACGACGACACGGTGTCGGTGGACCTGGGGCGTCTGCGGTTCGAACTCGACCGCCGGGCCGAATGGCTGCAGATGTTCGACGAGAACTCCCGGATCATGCGCGACCACTACTGGCGCTCCGACATGAACGGCGTGGACTGGGAGTCGGTGACCCTGCGCTGGCGCGGAATCGCGGCCCGGGCGCTGACGCATGACGATCTCGTCGACATCCTGTGGGAGACGGTGGGCGAGCTCAACACCTCCCATGCCTATGTCACCCCGCCGGGACCGCTGGGCGATCAGTCGAAGCGGCTCGGTTTCCTCGGCACCGATCTCGAGCGGACCGACCAGGGCTGGCGGATCGCCCGCATCCTCCCCGGGGAGAGCAGCGAGCCGGATGCCCGTTCGCCGCTGCGGCAGGCGGGAGTCGGGGCCCGGGAGGGCGATCTCATCGTCGCCGTCAACGGCCAGAGCGTCGACGAGGTGCGCGGGCCCGCGGCCCACCTGCAGGGCGCGGCCGACACGATCGTCGAGCTGACCCTGCGCCGGGGCAGGAAGGACCGGACGGTGGCGATCATCCCGCTCGCCTCCGAGGAGAAGCTGCGCTATCAGGACTGGGTGCGCTCCCGCCGGAACTACGTGGCCGAGAGGTCGGGACGTCGGATCGGCTACGTCCATGTCCCCGACATGATGGCCTACGGCTGGGCGCAGCTGCACCGTGACCTGCGGCAGGCGATGGAATGCGAGGGCGTCATCGTCGACGTCCGCTACAACCGCGGGGGCCACACGAGCGCCCTGGTCGCCGAGCGCTTCTCCGACCGGGTGGTCGCCTGGACCGCGGCCCGCAGCTACGACGCGATGATCGCCGACCCCGAGGACGCCCGACGCGGCCCCGTCGCCTTCGTCGCCAACGAGTTCTCCGGCTCCGACGGCGACATCATCAACGCCCGCGTCCAGGCCAAGGGCATCGGACCGGTCATCGGGGTGAGGACCTGGGGCGGCGTCGTCGGCATCGACGGGCGCTACGACCTCGTCGACGGCACGGCCGTGACGCAGCCGCGCTACGCCTTCTGGTTCGAGGGCAAGGGGTGGGACGTCGAGAACCACGGTGTCGACCCGGACATCGAGGTCGAACACGACCCCGCGCAGCTCTTCGCCCCCGATGACCCGCAGCTCGATCGGGCCATCGCCGAGGTGCTCGGGAGTCTCGAGACCCGCCCCGCGGCCACCCCGCCCGAATTCCCCGCCCCGCGGGTGCGGCTGGGACCACGGCAGGCGAACCCGGAGTAGGCCTGCCCCTTCCCCCCACGAATGTTAGCGACTAACATTCAAGCGTGGTGACATCACGATCCCGGCGCACGCGGGTGCGCATCCTCGAGGCCGCGCTCGATCTGTTCGAGACGCAGGGCTATGAGGCGACCACCGTGAACGAGATCGCCGCGGCGGCGGGCATCACTCCGATGACGTTCTTCCGCCACTTCCCCACGAAGGACGCCGTCCTCGTCACCGACCCCTACGACCCGCTCATCGCCGAGGCGGTCGGCGCCCAGCCCGTGGACCTGCCGCCCCTCGAGCGCACCCGCCTCGGGCTGCTCGCCGCCCTCGGTGAGATCTCCGCCGGCGAGGACGCCACGGCCAGGCGCCGGGTCGCCATCGTCGCCCGGTCCCCGGCCCTGCGTGCCGCGGCCGCGATCGGCACCGAGGCCACCCAGGAGGCGATCGTCGACCGCCTGGTCGCCGACGGGGCCGACCGCCTCGACGCCGCCATCGCCGCGTCGGCCTGCCTCGCCGCCACCACCGCGGCCCTGCTCGCCTGGGGTGCTGCCCACGCCGACGTGACCCTGGCCGGTCTGGTCCGCCGCGCCCTGGCACAGCTCGCCCCGGTTCGCTCATGACCGCGCCGGCGCCATGAACGGCCTCCGCTGCGACGACGTCTCGCACCGCTTCGGGGATCGTCTCGCTCTCGCCCGGCTCACGGTGGCGATCCCACCGGGTCGGGTCACCGTTCTAATCGGACTCAACGGCGCCGGCAAGACGACGGCCCTGCGGCTGCTGGCCGGACGGGCACGCCCCAACAGCGGGGTCGTCCGGGTCCTCGGGCACGACCCGACGGCGCTTCCTCCCGCGATCGCCTCCC